>CAIVHB010000153.1 GCA_903905585.1 uncultured Ferrovum sp.
AGATTATTGATGTTGCGCTTAAGACCATGGCGTGCCTTTGCACTCATGGTCATTTCCATAATCATAGGGTCCAGTCAATGGAGTTACGCTGCCCCCACCCGCATCGTATCGATCAATCCTTGCCTTGATCAAATTCTGATTGAAGTGGCAGACCCCAAGCAAATCTCAGCACTCAGCTACTACTCTCTCGATCATCGCAGCTCATTAATTACAGAGCGCGCAAAATATTTCCCCAGCACATATGGAAGCGCAGAAGAGGTTATGGCTTTAAAACCAGACTTAGTGCTCGCTAGTACCTATTCGTCTAAATCAACGCTTCGAACTTTAAAAAAACTTAACGCAAACTTAGCGCTGTTTGCTCTTCCCAATTCGATTGAGATCAGCGCACAACAAGTCACACGTATCGCAGAATTGGTAGGTCACCCTGAGCGCGGCATCGCACTGAATCAGCGCATCAACGAAGCCCTAGCAAAAGCCAAAATACAGTCTCTTAACCCACCGATCAGCGCCTTGGTTTATCAAGCAAATGGTTTTGTCCCGGGTGAGAAAACGCTCATCAACCAAGTGATGAATCACTCTGGATTCACGAATCAGGCCTCGGCTTATGGGGTCAAATATTGGGGCATCGTTCACCTAGAAGACCTGCTTCACTCCCCCCCTAAAATATTATTTACTCCCACTACCCGGAACGAAGTGGGATCATGGTCATCAAGGATCGTAACGCATCCCGTGTTCACCAAACTTCCAACGAATATCATGCGCGAGTCCCCATTTCCTGAAGCTTTGATGTCATGCGCAGGCCCAACACTCATCCCATTAGCAGAAGCTTTGAGTGCAGCACGCAAAAGCAAGCAAGCACCCCAATGAAATATTTTTCGTCCCCAAAAAAATTGATGGTTATGCTAAGCGCAGTCGTGACTATCTTAGGGATCGTATCGCTTGCAAGCGGGCGAGTATGGATAGGACCTGAGCAATGGCTCTCACTTGATACGCTGAGTCAGACACTCATGTGGGATTTGCGTTTACCTCGCACTTTGCTTGGTTTAATGGTGGGCGCTTCCCTTGGCTTATGCGGCGCTGCACTTCAGGGTTTCACGCGCAATCCTTTAGCAGACCCAGCACTACTCGGTATCTCCGCAATGGCAGCGCTAGGTGCAATTCTATCTATCTATCTGGGCTTATCCGGCCTTGAGCCTTGGGTGCTCGCTGCAGCAGCCATTACAGGGGCTTTTGTAGGTATTGTTTTGCTCATTCTGCTTTCAGGACTCGCTCATACCATCACAAGTTTTATCCTTGTGGGTGTGATATTGCAAACACTTGCCAGCGCAGGCGTCGCACTCACCTTGAGCATGTCTGATAACCCTTGGGCCTCTGATGAAATCATCAATTGGTTGCTGGGGTCTTTACAGGACAGAAGTTGGGAAGATTTTCTCTTTGCGCTTCCGGGTGTGCTAATCGGATCAGCGTGCATCTTACTCACTCGCCCTGCACTCGATGCGCTGAGCTTAGGCGAAATCGGTGCGCGCGCATTAGGTGTCAACCTGCGCAATACGCAATGGCTTCTTGCGCTAGGCGTAGGCCTCGTTTCTGGGAGCTGTGTTGCTGCTACGGGAGAGATTGGTTTTGTTGGCTTCATCGTCCCACATCTTCTGCGCCCGCTCGTAGGCAATCTACCCAGCAAGCTACTCATACCCAGCGCATTTGCTGGAGGAGCGATGGTGTTGGCTGCTGACATTGCTGTTCGCTTTAGTCCAGGCGCTCAAGAACTCAAGCTAGGTGTTGCCATGACACTCATCGGCGCGCCTTTCTTTTTAATGCTGCTTCTAAAAATGAGAAGGCAGTCAGCATGAACACTGATAAAACTATGAGCAGCGTGCTCTCATTAAAAGACATCGTTCAAATCAAGGGAGACCGTCTTGTCTTAGATCATCTATCGATTGATCTGCACCCCGGAGAATTGATTGCCTTACTTGGCCCGAATGGCGCAGGAAAGTCATCATTACTAGAAATTGCAGCAGGTCTTGGCGCATCGCATCAAGGTGAAATCTCTTTCGGCAATGAATTACTTCATCACATGAGCGCCGTTCAACGTTCACAACGCATAGGGTTTCTGCCACAACGTGGCGAAATCGCTTGGCCTTTAGATGTCATCACGTTTGTAGGCTTAGGCAGACTTCCACATCAAGGAAGATTCACCAGCCAACGCTCAGAAGCAGATCACCATGCTATAGCTGCTGCCTTAGAAGAAACGGGTATAGAAATGATGCGCGATAGAGGTGTAGATACGCTCTCAGGGGGTGAGCTCAGTCGAGTCCTTTTAGCAAGAGTCTTAGCTGGCGAACCAGAATGGCTGATGCTAGATGAGCCCATGACCGGCCTCGACCCGGGGCACCAATTCGAACTGTGTGATCTGCTTCGCAAACTCACTTCAGATGGAAAAGGCATCATCGTGACCCTTCACGATCTTTCGCTTGCTGCGCACCTAGCAGACCGTATTATTCTTTTAAACAATGGAAAACTCATTGCCGATGGCACCCCAAGCGAGGTACTGACTGCATCGCGCATCCATGAAGTATATGGCGTGGCCTGCGATGTTCAGGATTCTTCTTCTGCCGGACTTTCTCTTACGCTAAGACCGGAACACCGCACCAAAGTCTTCTCATCGTAAATGCGTGTTCCAAAACACCTATTCGAAGGAATAGCGAATACCTGCGAAACCATTGAAGCCAGGCATGGCATAGCCATAAGCTGTTTGATATTGAGTGTTCAGGATATTGTTAAAGCGGGTAAATATCTTCCAGTTCTTATCCAATTTATAGCTACCGTATAGATTGAAGAGCACGCAGGGAGTGTTGATCGTTGAAGGCGTGTTTTTAATATCATCATAAGTTGCACCTGCAGAGCTCATCACTGCACCCAAATCTAATCCGCCGTCGTGATAATTCAGTTTCCAATTAGAAGCAAATTTAGCAACCCTGGGAAGTTCGCGACCTGTGTTTTCATCAGTCGCCTCTATAAAGTCTAGGCCCATACTAAAGCTAAACTTTCCTGGTTTGATATCTATGCCGTATGAAGCGCCTTTTAAACGCACGGATCCCAAGTTAATGGGTTTAGCAAGCGTGCTCACCAGAGAGTTTGTGCTGGGTTCAATAAAATTTCGCACAATATTCTGGAATACAAATAAACGACTATTCATTAAATGACTATCGTAAGTGACGCCAATCTCAGAATTACGACTGACTTCAGGAACGAGATTTGGGTTTGACCCATAGGGATAATAAAGATCTCCGTATGTTGGAACGCGATACCCCGTACTTAAATCAACTACCCCTTTCCAAGCTGATGCGAATTTATATCCATACGCAACACCACCATTTGTCCGGTCATCAAATCCTGTAATGGAATCCTCTCTAATAGATACTGTCATGAGGTGGCTTCCCCGTTCTAGCGAATAAGAGGAGGCAATTGAGTTGGTTATCCGGCTACGATAAAAATTGCATGATGCCGGACTTGAACAACCGCTTTGATCAAATGAATACTGAGTGGAAATGGATTGCACCCTGCTCTCCATCATCACTTGAAGAATATCTGACCCCACATTGATCTTATTCTGCCAACTTAAATCCGTTTCCGGCATGCTATTGGAGTCATTGCTCCCTGGTGAAGAACCGACTGAAGGGGCGATCAACTGACTAAAGTTAAATATTTTGGTGATCTGAAACTGACTGCTCCAGTCATGCGCAATTTGGTCATTGGAAAACACACTCAGCGAAGTAAATTGATTCACCCCACTGTTAATTCTGCTCGAATACGGCGAACCTA
>CAIVHB010000154.1 GCA_903905585.1 uncultured Ferrovum sp.
CGTGATCAAAGCGCGGCGCATTGCGTTTTTCCCAGACTTTAACGAGATCACGATCAGCGCCCGTCATCAGGGTTTCTTGCATTTCCACTACATCAATCCGTGCACCTAAGGTGGAATACACCGTAGCCATTTCCAGACCAATAATACCGCCACCAATCACCAGCATACGCTTGGGAATAAAAGGCAACGCAAGTGCACCCGTGGAATCCACAATACGCGGATCATCCTGCATGAAAGGCAAACGCACAGGCGTGGAACCCGTTGCGATAATGGCCTTCTCAAATTGAATATCTTCAGTTAAGCCTTCTGCGCTGGTCACTTTCAAGGTATGGGTGCCCGTGAACACAGCTGAACCTTTCACCACCTCTACTTTGCGGGCTTTAGCCATGCCAGCTAAGCCACCGGTGAGTTTACCCACTACGCCAGATTTCCAGCCGCGCAGTTTGTCTAGATCTAATGTGGGCGCTGAGTAAGCAAGCCCATGACTAGACAAAGCCTTCACCTCGTCCGCGACCGCGGCCACGTGCAGCAAGGCTTTAGAGGGAATACAGCCGACGTTCAGACAGACACCTCCTAGGGTGTCATCACGCTCTACCAAAATAGTTTGCACACCCAAATCGGCCGCACGGAAGGCAGCAGAGTATCCGCCAGGCCCTGCTCCAATCACAACCAGTTGGCAGTTCTTCACAGCAACGCCCTCCGCATATCCGCCAAGAGCTTGCCCATCAGTGCGTTAAAACGCGCTGCTAGCGCTCCATCAATCACGCGATGATCATAAGACAAAGACAAGGGCAACAGGAGTCTGGGCTCAAAGCTAGCGCCATTCCATACGGGCTTCATGACTGAACGGCCCACGCCCAATATCGCGACTTCAGGCGCGTTGATAATCGGGGTGAAATGCCCCCCCCCAATTCCGCCCAAGCTAGAGATCGAGAAGCAGCCGCCCTGCATATCTGCGGGCCCAAGCTTACCCTCGCGCGCCTTACTGGCAAGCTCAGAACTTTCTTTGGCAATCTCAATAATGCCTTTTTGATCGGCATTCTTCAGTACCGGCACCACCAATCCATTGGGGGTATCTGCAGCAAATCCGATATTGAAATAGCGTTTATAAATGAGTTGATCGCCCTCTAACGAAGCATTGAATTCAGGGAACTGTTTTAAGGCCACCGTTGCCGCTTTAATCATGAAAGCCAGCGCCGTAAACTTCACGCCCGCCTTGGCGTACTCGGCGTTTAATGCATTGCGTAGCGCCTCTAGATCGGTAATATCTGCTTCATCGTTATTGGTGACATGCGGAATACGCACCCAATTGCGATGCAAGTTCGCACCTGAAATCTTTTTAATGCGAGAAAGCGGTTTCGCCTCAACAGGACCAAACTTAGCGAAGTCCACAGTGGGCCAAGGCAACAACTCCATGCCGCCTAAATTGCCGCCTGCGCTCGCACCTGAACTGACCACACCGGTTTGCAGGGCATTCTTAACGAAAGACTTCACATCCTCTTCCGTAATCCGCTCTTTAGGCCCCGAACCCTTCAGCTGATTCAGATCCACCCCTAACTCGCGCGCAAAGCGCCGCACGCTGGGGCTCGCATGGGCCGTGCTGATGTCTATCGCAGCGGCTCCCCCTCCCGAACGCCCTGAAGCAATCGTCATTGCTTGTCCAGAGCTCAGGCCGGCCTCCGGCGCGTCAGGCGCAGCCGAAGCCGAAGCCGAAGTCGGGGCTGGACTGACCTCTGGGCTCCCCGCAGCATCCAAATGAGAAGCTGCTGAGTGGGATGCAGACTCTGCATTAAGATTTGGGGAAGAAGCCGTCACTGTAGAACCGGCAGATACTGCCGCTGATGAACTGTCCGATTGAGATGCAGATGAATCCACAGCCTCCAGCATCAAAATCACTGAACCCTGTGAGACTTTGTCGCCATTTTTCACCAACATCGACGCGATTTTTCCACCTTGCGGGGCCGGAATATCCATCGTCGCTTTATCGGATTCGAGGGTGATCAGCGCGTCTTCCGCAGCGATCACATCACCCACTTTAACGAGAATATCGATCACAGGAATATCTTGATAATCCCCGATATCAGGGACGCGGACTTCTATAGCCATAGGGGGCAATTCCACCTTGAGTTGGTTAGTGATAGAGCGGCGATGCCGGTCGGTGCCACATGAACCGATGCACCACGACTTCTGACCGCGGTCGGCTTCTGATTGTGCCACAGGCAAGCGCTTAAAAGCTCTCCAAAAATGAGGTCTTCCGTTCATTTTGAGTGAAATGCAAATGTTATGTGGCAGCGCAACAAAGGTTCCAGTAAACTCGAAGCAATCAAACCTTTTTGGGGGGGTAAAATGGCTGGTCAGCATGTACGCGTCGTGTTCAATCAGAAAGGTGGCGTGGGTAAATCCACGATTGCCTGCAACCTTGCGGCCCTTTCCGCCCAACGTGGTCACCGAACTCTGCTGATTGATCTTGATCCTCAGTCCAACTCTACCCAGTATTTAATGGGCGAAGCCGCCGCAGGTATTAGCCCCTCAGGCGCTGACTTCTTTCGCCGTATGCTTGATATCACGGCCCCCGACCGCGAACTCAAAGACTGTATCGTTAAAACACCCTTCGACAATCTCTTCGTAGTCCCAGCGGTTCCTGAACTGGAGGACTTTCAATCCAAACTAGAATCTCGCTACAAAATCTATAAATTGCGCGATGCCTTGCGCAGCCTCAAAGGATTTGATCGCGTCTATATTGATACCCCACCAGCGTTGGGTTACTACACCCGTTCTGCCTTAATTGCTGCCGATGGCTGCCTCATTCCTTGGGACTGCGATACTTTCTCCCGCCAAGCCCTGTATTTGCTGATGGCGAATGTGGATGAAATCCGCAGCGATCACAATGCAGACCTCAAAGTAGAAGGCGTTGTCGCGAACCAATTTCAGCCCAGAGCCAACCTTCCCCGCCGCATGCTAGAGGAATTGCGCGAAGAAGGTTTGCCAGTATTAGGTGCCACTTTATCCGCATCAGTGCGCATTCGGGAATCGCATGATCTTGCCAAGCCGCTCGCTTTCCTAGACCCCCGCCACAAGGTTGCGTTAGAGTTTGAAGCTCTACTGGATGAACTAGAGGGATAATCCCATGCGTTGCAGCGAAATCTTGGCGGGACAAGCGCCGCAAGATACAGCCATTATTCTGAAAGGATGGGTGAAAACCCGCCGCGACTCCAAAGCAGGGATTTCATTCGTTAATATCTCCGATGGCTCCTGCTTTCACCCCGTTCAAGCCGTGGTGCCCGCTTCACTTGCGAATTACACCAATGAGGTCTTACATTTAACCGCCGGCTGCGCGGTTGAAGTCGAGGGCAGGATTGTGCCCTCCCCCGCTCAAGGCCAACCCTTTGAGCTTCAAGCCACGCGTATCAACGTTTTAGGATGGGTAGAAGACCCTGACTCTTACCCGATTCAACCTAAGGCGCATTCGCTTGAATTCCTGCGCGAAGTAGCCCACTTGCGCTCACGCACCAATGTCATCGGCGCGGTCTCACGCGTGCGCAGTTGTATTTCAGCTGCGATTCACCGCTTCTTCCATACCCAAGGTTTTTTGTGGATCAATACCCCCATCATCACGGCTTCAGACTGCGAAGGCGCAGGGGAGATGTTCAGAGTTTCCACCCTCGACCTCACGCACCTTCCGCGTACTTCGGATGGCAAGGTGGATTTCTCACAAGACTTTTTTGGGCGTGAGGCCTTCCTCACCGTATCAGGTCAACTCAACGTTGAAACCTACTGTATGGCGCTCTCAAACGTTTACACCTTTGGGCCTACCTTTCGCGCAGAGAACTCCAATACCAGCCGCCATCTCGCTGAATTCTGGATGATTGAACCCGAAATTGCCTTTGCCACTTTAAAAGAAGATGCCGATTTAGCCGAAGCCTTATTGCGCTATGTCTGCAAAGCAGTTTTAGAAGAACGCGATGATGATATGGCGTTTTTTGAAGAGCGCATTGAGAAAGGCGTGATTGCTAAGGTACAAGGTATTGTAGAGAGCGAATTTGCCCGCATGGATTACACCGACGCCATCACGGTTTTGCAAAACTGTGGCCAATCGTTTGAGTTTCCCGTGCAGTGGGGCATTGACCTGCAATCCGAGCATGAGCGTTATTTGGCTGAAAAGCATGTGGGCCGTCCGGTAATCTTGATGAACTACCCTAAAGACATCAAAGCGTTTTATATGCGACTGAATGAAGATGGGCGCACCGTAGCGGCAATGGATGTGTTGGCACCCGGTATTGGCGAAATCATTGGGGGCAGCCAACGCGAAGAACGGCTGGAGGTGTTAGATGCCCGCATGGAAGCCTCAGGCCTCGATAAAGAGGTCTATAGTTGGTATCGCGATTTAAGGCGCTACGGCACGGTTCCCCATGCAGGGTTTGGCTTGGGCTTTGAGCGCTTTGTCAGCTATGTCACCGGGCTCAACAACGTTCGAGACGTCATCCCCTTCCCCCGCACACCCGGACACGCCCGCTATTAATTCATGCTGATTCGCGTTCTCAGCATTGTCTTTCCGGTCTTCATGATTGTGTTGACCGGATGGTGGTATGGCCGTCGTCACCAGCCGGATATGATCGCGGCCAATCGTCTCAACATGGAAGTATTTATTCCTGCTCTGGTGTTTGGCGCCCTGGCAGACGGCCACTTTGATATTCGCTCAGAATGGCCCCCCGCAGCCGCCATGGCAGCAATGGTCATCGGATCTGGATGCATTGCGTGGCCTTTGGCTCGCTGGATAGGCGTCGCCCCCAAAACCCTCGTCCCCCCGATGATGTTTAATAATTGCGGCAATCTAGGCATCCCCTTGGCTGTACTGGCTTTTGGCTCATCCATTCTGCCCTCCGCGGTGACGCTTTTTCTCACTTCCAATCTTATTCATTTTAGCCTTGGCGCTTGGATGTTAGATCGACGACAAGGGATTGGAATGCTATGGAAAACACCTGTGGTGGCAGCCTCTTTTTGTGGAGTTTTTGTGAGTCTGATTGGCGTTCAAATATGGGCGCCTTTATTGACCGGGATCCATATGATGGGAGAAATCTCGGTCCCTTTGATGCTGTTCTCTCTAGGGGTGAAAGTGGCAGAAGCGCCGCTGGCGCATGTCAAATTAGGCTTCAGTGCAGGAGTACTGCGCCCCATACTAGGCATTACCCTAATGTGGGTTCTCGTTAAAATATTGGGCTTGCAAGGGCCCTCGGCGGGCTTAGTGATTCTTTTCGGTTCCCTGCCGCCTGCTGTGCTGAATTACATGTTTTCAGAACGCTATCAGCAGGAACCCGACAAAGTAGCTTCTATTGTTGTCATTGGAAATCTTCTTGCTGTTCCCATTCTCCCTGTAGCCCTGGCTATCGTTCTAAGCACAGAGGGATGGCACTAAAAATTATCGATGGGTATCGGCGCGATACGATCAGCAGGTTCAAAACCAAATAGTTTTCCATAAAAAAACAGCTCGGCTGAAAGCGCTGCGCGCATCGTCTCGGCTTTTCTAAAACCATGTTGCTCACCCGGAAATAAAATATACGATACCGGCAAACCCTTCTGTTTAGCAGCTTGGTACATGCTTTCCGCTTGATTCGGCGGCACCACCTTATCTTCTGCTCCCTGCAAGATTAAAAGTGCACCCTGCAGTTGATCAATATGCGATAAAGGAGAACGGGCTTCATAAATCGCTTTACCCTCAGGCCATGGTGCAACTAAACGATCGAGATAGCGTGATTCAAACTTGTGCGTATCAGCAGCCAGCAAGCCTAAATCACCAATCCCATACAGCGATACGCCCACTTTAAAAGCATGATGGAAGGTCATCGCGGCTAAGGTGGTGTAGCCTCCTGCACTACTGCCCCGAATCGCGGCACGCGCCCCATCAATCTCTCCCTGTGCTGCAAGATAAGCCACTGTATTCACCGCATCTTCCACGTCGACCACGCCCCAGTTCCCCTCCAAACGTGCGCGATAGGCCCGTCCAAATCCGGTACTACCTCCATAGTTCATATCTAAAAGCGCAAAGCCTCGGCTAGTCCAAAATTGTATCGCCAGTTTCAGCGTGGAACTACAGGCTGAAGTCGGTCCTCCGTGATTCATCACAATGACAGGAGGGCATTGACCCTCTTCACCGGCATACTCAGGATGATGGGGTCGATAAAAAAAGGCGTGGGTTTCTTCACCACCACTTCCTGCGCACACAATCGCTTCAGGCGAACTCAAGAGTGTTTGATAAGGCGAGCCCGCAAGGCCCCCCAATGGAATCGAGGCGTGTGTGAGCAAATCTATTTCGATTAAACACTCGCTATGGGTGGGCGAACCCGCAAAGCACCAAGCCTTGCCCTCCCCAACTTGCAGTGCGCGAAATTCCTTCCAAGGCAAATCTATGGGTGAAAAAGTTCCACCTGCTGAGGCAATCGTTCCAATCTTTGCATACCCACCTGAGCGCGCCACGGCAACAATCTCGCCCTGCGCTTGAAAGCCATAGGTGCGCATGCCAAATTCCCATTGAGGTGTGGCAAATTCGGCCTCCATCGGGCAAAGGTTGATCAGCGTGCCATCCTCACCCACTGCATAGAGGTTCCACCATCCACTCCGGTCAGAGACACAATGCAACCTTCCATCCGGCGACCAGCTCGGCTGAAAAACAGATTCATCCGGCCCCCCCGCGATAAGAGATACATTGCTGAGCCCCTCTACTGACCAGTCCGCGCACCATAGACTTGAGCTATCCCAAGGCATATTGGGATGATCCCAAGTCATCCAAGCAAGAGAGCGTCCATCGGGTGAGGGACAGGGATTACTGAAGAAATCATGACCTTGCGCGAGGATGTGATGCTGACCGCGCTTTTCACCCGTTAAAGCAATCGCAATGAGGTAGTTTCGAGGCTCCGGGGTGTTCTGGGTGTTCTGGTCGCGATGGTCCTCACAGATCGCCAACAATAGATCCGCCTGAGGAAACACAGTCAGATCCGCGAAGCGGCATCCCTGCAAAGCAAAGAGTAAGGTAGGTGCCTTAAGCTGAGAGGGATCAGCACTTTCCTGCCATTCATAAATGGCACCATCACCATCATGCACAAACCAAACCCTTGATTCATAGGCAGCAAAAACACCACCACCATATTCGTGAACGCGATTTCGCAAGTTCCATGGGCTCGCGATCAGCGTCTGCGCGGCAAGATTCCAAGGCGCATGCAAATGCCTTCCGCACAGCACCTGCCGACCTTGGTCTGCGGGGCGACTTTCTGTCCAAAGCAAGCGCTCCCCTTCAAGACTTAAGCCACCTAGGCGGTTAGAACCTGAAATCACATTTTCAACGCCAATAGGAGATGGCCAACTTCCAAAGGGCCTTTTTTGTTTGGGTATTGCTGTATTTAAAGTCGGTATCATGGAACCTAAGCCAAATATATTTCTCTCAATACTAGAGTTTAACCAAGGAGCACGTAATGTTTGTCGCAAAATTTAAGTCCATGAAGGCTTTATGGTTGATCTGCGCCATCTTGGGGGAGTTTTTATTGATTCCAAGCGCCACGGCAGCATTAGAGTCAGGCGTTCCTGCACCCAATTTCAAACTGAAATCGGCAGTGGCGGGACAAGTCAGCGAGTTTTCATTGTCGGATACGCTTAAAAATGGGCCTGTTGTTGTATATTTCTTCCCGGCAGCATTTACTGCCGGTTGTAACCGCGAAGCACATGCCTTTGCAGAGCACATCCATGACTTCAAGGCATTAGGCGCAACCGTGATTGGCATATCGAACGACAATATTGAAACCATCGCAAAATTTTCCGTACAGGAATGTGCAGGAAAATTCAGCGTTGCAGCAGACCCTGAAAGCAAAGTGATCAGTGCCTACGACGCCAAATTTCCCTTGGTGGGCAAAGCCCAACGCGTGTCCTATTTAATCGGAAAAGACGGCAAAATCGCGTTTGTGTTCAGCTCACTCTCCGACCCGGAAGGCCATATTGAGAACACCCTCAAGGCACTCAAAGGGCTGAAGTAAGCGGTAATGGCTTGTTTTTAGATTGCCTCCACATTTACCCCAACCCGTTGATTTTTGGTTTGTTTTACCCCCCGGCGTTGAGCGCTCTGACTCGTCCTAAGGCCGGACGGGCCAACATCCGACCGGCATAATCCTCTAAGTTTTGGTGGCCCAAGGGCACTTTATATCCGCGCGCCCAAGCCAGGGTATGGGCGAGCAATACATCTGCCACACAGAAAATATCACCCAAAATATATAACTGGTCTCCCAAGCCTTTTGAAAGTACATCGGCCGCTTTAGAAAACTCCCAAATCGCGACTTCTTCTATCGCAGGAACCTTGCGATCCGCAGGGTAGATCGAGCGATGTTTGGAGAGCGTCCAGAGTGGTTGCTCCAGTTCAGCAATGGCAAAATCACACCATTGATCGCAGTGCCCGCGCTCCACGCTACCGGGTTCAGGAATGATGCCTGAATCCGAAAAACGATCCGCCAAGGTGCGGCAAATCGCAGCGGATTCCGTAATGATTTCTCCATCTAGTTCCAAAGCAGGGATTTTTCCAGCGGGGTTGATCGCTAAAAACTCTGGCGTGCGCGCCTCTCCTTTTGCAAGATTGATCGGGATGTAGTCATAGGCTGCACCAATTTCTTCTAATACCCAGCGCACACGATCTGAGCGTGTTTTTCCGCAACCATAGAGTTTCATGAACGTGTCCTTTTGTTCGATTGAATCGTGCATAGCTTGATTATTGAAGGCTCAAAGAAGTATTCGTGCCTTCACAAAGCTGGGTTATCATTCTAAAAGTTAATTAAGACTCTTGCATGTTCGAAAACCAACTTCATTCTGAAACCTCTCATCGCCTGTGGCAGGCTTTAGAGGCCCATTATCAGCGTCTAAAAAGTACGCCTATCTCCCAACTGTTTTCGGCCAACCCTGGTCGGGCTGAACAGCACTCCTTGGAGATTGCAGGCCTATTCCTGGATTACTCTAAACAGTCGTTTGATGAATCAGCGTTCAAATCGCTGCTGGAACTGGCCCAAGCAAGCGGCCTTGCGCATCGAAGAGATGCCATGTTTCACGGAAAGCCGATCAACAGCACAGAGCAAAGAACGGTTCTGCACACGGCTTTGCGCAGTCCCGACGGGCCCGAATGTATCGTAGATGGGGTCAACGTTCGAGCGCTCGTCAAAAATGAACTAGAACGCATCAAAGTCTTCGCCAATGGCGTGCGCCATGGCACGATAAAAGCAAATGATGGCGGCACATTCACCGACATCATCAACATCGGGATTGGCGGGTCTGAACTGGGACCTAAAATGGCCATTGAGGCATTAGGCCCCTATGTTCAACACGATCTGCACTTTCATTTCCTCTCTAACCCCGATTCTCAAGCCCTGAATGGTGTGCTCAGTCAGATTGATCCTGAACGCACGTTGGTACTGGTGTCTTCTAAAACGTTCACAACACAAGACACGCTTGCCAATTATTTAATCGTCCGGCAACACTTAGCAGAACATCTTGGGGGGGTTGAAGCTGCAATGCGTCATTGCGTTGCCCTCACGGCAGCCCCACAAACAGCGATTCAACAGGGCTTTGCGCCAGAGTGCGTATTTGAGTTTTGGGACTGGGTAGGGGGTCGCTATTCCATGTGGTCAGCCATTGGCTTACCCATCCTGATCGCTATAGGCTCCAAGCACTTTGATGATTTCTTGGCGGGTGCAAGAGAAATGGATAACCATTTCTTAACAGCCCCATTCAAAGACAATATGCCGGTGCTGTTAGCGCTGACAGGGATCTGGAATCACTCTATTGCAGGCGATCGTTCCGTGATGCTAGCGGCCTACGATAGTCGCTTGCACTCATTTATGCCCTATGTTCAACAATTAGACATGGAGAGCAATGGAAAACAGGTCGACCAATCGGGTGCTCCGTTAACCCGACCATCCGGCCCTATCGTATGGGGTGGGCTGGGTATCAATGGCCAACATGCCTATTTTCAACTGGTGCACCAAGGCACCCAGCGGGTTCCCGTAGAGTTTATTGGTGTATTGCACGCCCCAGACCAGAATCTGGAGCATCAAAGAATTGTGTTTTCGAATATGTTGGCCCAAGCAGAAGCCTTGATGGTGGGTCGCTCAGCCGCGCAGATCAAAACATTGATGTTAGCCAACGGGTTTTCTGAAGAGCGCGCTGAAGCGCTGGCCAACCATCGCAGTTTTGCGGGCAATATTCCCTCTTTGACATTGCTTGTAGATGAACTCACGCCTTTCAAGCTGGGTGCCCTGGCTGCCCTATACGAACACAAAGTTTTTGTGCAAGGGGTCATTTGGGGCGTGAATTCTTTTGATCAATGGGGCGTAGAGTTAGGCAAAACCCTGGGGCGCACAATCTATGATGAATTACGCAGTGAGCCCCATCAAAAAGGGCATGACCCTTCTACGCAAGCCTTAATTGCGAGAGTGTTTAATGCGCTGCGCTAAATGAAAAAACCTGCTGCGCGGCGAACCAGCACCAAACCCTCATCATCCCCATCATCGACTTCGTCGCCCTCCACACCACGCATTCCAGTTAAACAAGGCTATAGCTTTGGGGAAGAAAGCGGCCCCCCTCCGGGAGTCATCGTAAAACAGCGAGACCCAGTCAGCCCAGGAAAGTCCCCTCAACAAGCCAGTCCTAAGCAAGCCAGTCCTAAGCAAGCCAGTCCTAAGCAAGATAGAGCGCGCACTGCTGGAGTGCATCCCTATGAAGCCCCACACACTCAGCATAAAAAATCGGGCTCCCGATCTGCTTCCACAAACGCGCCTCCACGTGAACCTGTTTTAGCTCAAAAAGCCCCCGCCCCAAAGGTCAAAATTTCAGCGCCTTCCGTGGCGCTTAAGCCATCCCACAAAGTGACTGGCAAAAAGGGACAAACGCGCGATCAAGAAACACTCGCGCATCTGCCCACCCGTTTAGATGGGTTTTATCCAAAAGCTCGAGCGATGAAGCGCAAGCTAACTTTGGTGATTGGGCCCACCAATAGCGGTAAAACCCATCGCGCATTAGAGCGGCTCAAGGCCGCACAATCCGGAGTGTATCTGGGGCCCTTGCGATTACTCGCGCTGGAAGTCCGTGATCGCTTGCTCGATATGGAGATTCCAACTTCCCTGGTAACGGGAGAATTAATCGAAGAAATTGAGGGCGCCCAATTCATTTCGGCCACTGTTGAAATGGTGAACTTTGAGGATGAGATCGAAGTTGCCGTGATCGATGAAGTGCAGATGGTAGGCGATGAAGAACGCGGCTCGGCTTGGCTCCAAGCCATTTTGGGAGCACCTGCCCGAGAGGTTTGGATGTTGGGTGCACCCGAAGCGAAAGAGGCGGTGTTAGCGCTTGCCGAGTGGATGGGAGAATCCGTAGAAATCATCGAACTCGAACGTCTAACACCTTATGAGGTGTTGCAGTCGCATACCAAGCTAGGTGATTTGCCACCAGGAAGCGCCGTAGTGGCGTTTTCTAGGGGCCAAGTGATTGATATCGCCGGCGAATTGCGTGATCGCTTCAGACGCAGTCCTGCGCTGGTCTACGGGGCGCTTTCACCCGAAGTACGCCGGGAACAGGCTAGGCAATTTCGTGAAGGCGAAGCAGACATTCTCGTCTGCACAGATGCAGTGGGGTTGGGTCTAAATCTCCCTATCGCGGCGATGTTTTTTAGTACATCGACCAAATACAACGGCAAAGAAGAAATCCCTGTCCCTAGAGATCTCGTTTGGCAAATTGCAGGACGCGCAGGGCGATATGGCATGGGCGAACACGGCAAAGTGGGCGCGCTCTCAGCCGATACGTTGAGTTTTGTTAAACGGTCTTTGTCTAAAAGACCAGAAAAACTCCCTGTGGCGTTTCGGTATGAAGCCAACTGGATCATTGTTGAAGCGCTGTCTAAGTTTTTACAAACCGATAAGCTTGCCGATATTCTGTTTTATTTTTGGCGCGAATTACAGTTAGAGCGCAGCCGCGAATTTGAGCCTGTTGTTCCACCCAGCCAAGTGGGCTTAGCTTGGCGAGTAGATCGTTATCCGCTTAGCTTAAGAGTGAAATTGATGCTCTCGCGTGCCCCGGTCCCGATGGTGCGTGATGAGGCAGTGCCTGAGTTTGAGCAATTTGTTGCTTCTATTGCCCGAAAAGAGCCTGTGATGTTGACCAGCACCCCCATGTTGCAGGCTAGGCTTCAAATGAATGATCATCAAAATGCTGAACAAGCCGTCAAGCTACTGACGATGTATTGCTGGATGCATTACCGTCTCCCCGCTATGTTCCCGCAATTTGAGGAGGCACAAGTTGAAATGAGCCAACTCAATACGGCGATTCTGGGGTTTATTGGGAAGAACAAAGGTAAGAAATGTCGCGAATGCGGCAAGGCTTTGCCATGGCAAAGCAAATACCGCATTTGTGATGCCTGCTTTAGGAATAGCTAGCTTTTCCATCCACGCACGAATCAGAACAAACCAGAAATGAGGTTTATTCGGACTCCAGCACATCGAGGATGGACTGCAGCTCGCGCTTGAAGGCAGGGAGATCGAAGGAAGGCGAGGAAGATATTTCTAAATGGGCAGCGCCAATCAGACCCGCCATCGCATCTTGCGCGGAGCGGACTTGCCCACTATCTAGGCCAGATACAGATTGCGCTGAATGACTTGGCGCTGCCCGTTCATGATGCACGGATTCCATGCCAGAATCACCGGCCTGTTCAGGGTCAATCCATGGCGCATCACTGAGTTTAGGACGAGAGGTTTTACTCTCTAAGATTGCACGTGCCCCGTTAATCGTAAAACCTTGATCGTAGAGAAGCCCGCGGATATCTCTCACCAATTGCACTTCATGGGGTTGGTAATAGCGGCGATTCCCTCGGCGCTTGACCGGCTTGAGCTGGTCAAACTCTTGCTCCCAATAGCGCAGTACATGCGTCTTCACATCACACAAGGTGCTTACTTCGCCAATGGTGAAGTAATGCTTAGTGGGAATCGGAGGAAGTGAGGGAGGTTTACCCTGGTTGGGACCCGGCACTGCGTTGCTCCACCAGGCTCTTCAGTTTTTGACTTGCTTGGAAGGTCACCACACGACGCGCGCTGATTGGGATTTCTTCCCCTGTCTTTGGATTACGCCCGGGCCTTTGAGGTTTTTCACGCAATTGGAAGTTTCCGAAACCAGACAACTTCACACTATCGCCTTTTTCTAAGGCAATCCGTATTTCTTCAAAGAAGGTGTCCACCAGATCTTTAGCTTCACGCTTGTTGAGGCCCACTTTTTCGAATAATAAATCGGCCAATTCAGCTTTAGTTAGTGTCATGCAGTACATCTCATTTGTTATTATTCGAAGCTATGCAGCAATCATAGTTCCGTTTTAGAACCCTAATGCGATCGATAAGTATCGTAAATAAGCTTAGGAAATGCAAGGGGAAAAGATGTTTAGAGATTTGGTCGGGGCGAGAGGATTTGAACCTCCGACCACTTGCACCCCATGCAAGTACGCTACCAGGCTGCGCTACGCCCCGAACCCTCAAATATACACGAACTACTGCCACTGCGCCACATTATGAGGGCATAAAGCCCCCTCCAAAAAGGGGGCCGTTGCGTAAAAAAGCATCAAGCCAACAGCGTTTTGCCGGTCATTATTGCCTCAACACGGCTTGGAAACGCTGCTCCAATACAGCAGTGAGCGTTGAGGTCACCGCTTCAATATCCGCATCCGTCAGTGTTTTATCTTGATCCTGTAAGGTCATGCTGAAAGCCAAACTCTTTTTACCCTCTGGCAATCCAGTCCCTCGGTACACATCGAATAAGCCCACATCCACCACAGAGGGCGGTGCATGGTCTTTCAGCGCGGACAAGACATCGCCAACCGGCAATGCATCATCGACCACCACCGCCAAATCCCGTCTCACTGCTTGAAAACGAGAAGGCTCGCTAAAGCGAGGAAGCGACAGCCTCTCTAGTACCCCCAAATCTATTTCCAACAGAATCGGAGCATGAGGAAGATCATATTTCTTAGCCAAGACGGGATGCAACTCACCCAGCCAACCCACCTCTTTACCTTGATGCTTCAGCACACTGGTTCGGCCAGGATGAAGCGCAACATGGCTTGCTGCCTGATATTCCAACTCAGGCGCGAGGGCCTCTAAATCTGCTTTGACATCGAAAAAATCCACCCCGCGAGCAGCCTGTCCCCACTGCTCTGCAACAACAGGACCATACGCCAACACTCCCAATTTTTGGGTCTGAAGATAGGGAGAGTTCTCATCAACTTGATGATAAAAAGTGCGCCCTATCTCAAAAATCCTGACTCGCTCCTGCCGGCGCTTGAGATTACTCGATAACGTGGCAACCAAACCACCGATCAGCGAGGAACGCATCACCGCCATTTGCGAAGCAATCGGATTGATCACTTCAACAGGATGATCGTTGGCTGAAAAGTCTTTCTCCCAATCACGATCAATAAAGCTATAAGTAATGACTTCTTGATAATCCCTCTGCACCAAGGACTGCGCGATCACTTTACTGGGCCGCAGTGATTCTCTGCTTGGCAAGAGCGACAATTCGCCCTGCGGCGCTTCGGCAGGAATATGGTCGTAGCCATGCAATCTCGCCACTTCCTCAATGAAGTCAGCCTCAATATTTAAATCAAAGCGATATGACGGAGGCGTAACCAAAAATACGGTTGAATCTTTAGGGCTGAGTAGATGCGCGCCTTGCTTGAGTTGCTCGGGCGTGAGATCCAACTGCGCCGGAATATCCTCTTGCACCGCGAAGTTCAGACCAAGACGCCCAAACAGCGCCTTCACTTCTTCGGCATTAAAGTGCAGACCCAATACACGATGAATACGCGCCAATCGCACAGGTACGATGGCTTTGGGCTTAGGGAGCGCTCCAGATTGGATGACAGGCCCTGCTTCTCCGCCACAAAGGTCTAACAATACTGAAGTCACAAACTCCATCACCTCCATCACTCCAGCAGGATCCACACCCCTTTCAAAACGGTGTGCTGCTTCAGAATTCAAGGTGTAGTGACGGGTGCGTCCCGCTATGGCGTCAGGATCAAACCAAGCACACTCTAAAAAGATTTCCTGAGTATCTTCGCTCACGCTACTTGCCTGACCACCCATCACACCCGCTAAAGCCATCGGTCCCTTCTCATCGGCAATCAATAAGCTATCCGTGCGCAGTTTCACTTGGCTGCCGTTCAACAATTCCAGTTCTTCGCCTTCCTGCGCCAGACGCACACTGATCTGCCCATGAAGTTTGGCATGATCAAAGGCATGAGTGGGATGACCCAAGGCAATGAGGCCATAGTTGGTCGCATCGACCACGGGCTCAATCGGGCGAATACCGCTGCGCTCTAGTCTCTGACGCAACCAGGCAGGCGATTGCTTGGGGCGTGAGGCTAAGCGAATCACTCGGCCCAAATAGATCGGGCAGGCGCTCCCCGCTTGCAGATTCACGGATTGCCACCCCGATCCTTGTCCAGCTAAAAGCTGAGCTTGAATGGCTTGTACAACAGGCAATTTTAGTTCTTGGCCGGTAATTGCAGAGACCTCGCGCGCCAAACCTTTTACCGACAAGCAATCCCCTCTATTCGGGGTGAGCTTTAAGGTGAAAGCCGTATCATCTAGGTCTAAGGCTTCACGAAGTGAAATCCCAACCGGAGTATCATCGGATAAGATCAACAAGCCATCCGATTCTTCTGCAATGCCTAATTCTTTGGCCGAACACAGCATGCCGGATGAGACCACCCCGCGCACCGGCGCTTCTTTTATTTCTAAGGTTTTACCCTCCGCTAAGGGCAAAACCGCTCCCACTTGCGCACACGGAACTTTGAGACCTGCTTTAACGTTAGGCGCACCACATACGATTTGCAGAGGCTGCGCATTGGGGTCAGACGATACTTGAACGGTGCAGAGATGAAGGCGATCAGCCTGGGGATGTTTTTCGCAAGTCAAAACCTGGGCAACGACTACCTTAGAGAAGGCAGGTGCTACCGAATCAATGGCTTCTACTTCCAAGCCACCCATAGTTAAAAGATGGGCAAGCGCTGCATTGTCTTGCTCAATGTGCACCCACTCTTGGAGCCAATGACGGGATACTTTCATCTTCGCCTCCCTTAGCGAAACTGCGCCAAAAAGCGCAAATCGTTTTCAAAAAAGAGTCGCAGATCATTCACGCCATAACGCAACATCGCCAAGCGTTCCACGCCCAAGCCAAAGGCAAAGCCAATATATTTCTCGGTATCAATTCCCAAGGGCTCAAGCACATTAGGGTGCACCATTCCACAGCCCAGTACCTCAAGCCAGCCGGTACCGGAACACACACGGCAACCTGCACCACCGCAGGACACACACCCAATATCCATTTCAGCAGAAGGCTCAGTGAACGGAAAAAAGCTGGGGCGAAAACGCGCACGCAGTTCTTCTTGCTCAAAAAACCTCCGCATGAAGTCCACCAACACTCCCTTCAATCCAGCAAAGGTCACCTTCTCAGCTACCCACAAGCCTTCAACTTGATGAAACATTGGAGTATGCGTCATGTCCGAATCACAGCGGTACACACGACCCGGCACAATGACTTTGACCGGTAATAAATGGGATTCCAAATAACGCACCTGCATCGGTGAGGTGTGCGTTCTCAAGACGTCATGGGTCCCCACGTAAAAGGTATCGTGCATGGCCCGCGCGGGATGATTGGCGGGAATATTCAGCGCAGTGAAGTTGTAGTGATCCGACTCGATTTCAGGGCCGTCTGCCACATCAAAACCAATTGAGTGAAAGAGATCCGTAATGCGATTTAAGGTGCGGGAAACGGGATGCAATCCCCCAGTGTGTAAGCCGCGCCCGGGCAAAGTCACATCCAGCGCTTCAGCAGACAGCTTTTTTTCTAGCTCGCGATTTGCAATTTTTTCCCGCTGAGCATTGAGTGCCGCTTCGACTTGCTGCTTGGCCTCGTTGATTTTGGCCCCTGCTGCGGGGCGCTCGGCGACATCGAGTTTACCAAGTTGTTTCATCAATTCAGTGAGCGACCCTGCCTTACCCAAATAACGGGCTTTCACATCTTCAAGGGTGGCAGGATCGTCAATATCACCGAGTACAGCAACCGCTTCCGCGGCAATAGCGTGGGGATCAAGCATGAGGGGATTCTTGAGAAAGAGGGCTTGTTACAAAATAAACCCTAGTTTAACCGACAAGCCTTTGTGCGCCTAGATAGAATTGAAATCAGAAACGTAAAACAAGCCCGATAACAATGCGGTTCTTTCAAGTCTAGCCCATATCCAGTTGCTGAAAAAACCATCCCATTCCGGATAAACATTCCATCCGTCTGAACAAAAAAAAAAGCGGGGCAAGCCCGCAATTTTTTCACTGCTCAGCCTAGAATCAGGCGCTGGCTTGCGCGCTCAATGCTTGCAGACTCGCTTTCGCCGTCTCAACCAGCTTTGCAAAAGCAGGCTTATCAAAGACAGCGATGTCAGCCAAGACCTTACGATCCACAGCGACCTCAGACTTCTTCAGGCCATTCATGAACACGCTATACGTCATCCCGCACTCACGGGCAGCCGCGTTAATACGTGCAATCCACAGGTTGCGGAAATCACGCTTTTTAGTACGGCGGTCGCGATAGGCATATTGTCCTGCCTTCATGACCGCTTCTTTAGCGATACGATAAACGTTCTTACGACGACCGCGGTAACCCTTGGCTTGTTCTAGAACTTTCTGGTGGCGGGCGCGCGCCGTAACTCCGCGTTTAACTCTTGGCATGGCGAGCTCCTAATTAAGCGTAAGGCAACATCGCGCGAACGCTGGCGATATTGGTCTCATGAATTTCAGCTGCACCACGCAACTGGCGTTTGTTCTTGGTGGTTTTCTTGGTCAGGATGTGGCGCTTGAAAGCCTGCGAGCGCTTGATGCTGCCTGATCCACGGGGTTTAAAGCGCTTTTTGGCGCCGCTTTTCGTTTTCATCTTGGGCATGTGTATGCTCCTTTATTCATTCGCGTCAGGTGAGGGAATACTTCCCTACTTCGAAACCTGAACACGCCAACTTAAGCGTTGTTAGCTAAGCTAAACATCAAATTATACTCATTTTGAGACATAAGATCAATGACTCAAGCCTTTTTTGTTTGCAAGCGCAACGGCACTGGCACCCCGGCCTGCCGCGCTCACTTCCCGTTCACGCCCTCCCCAAGTGCCGATGTCTCTGTCATCGTCCCTAGATAGTTTTAGTCTGCTGCTACGGCCTCAGTTGCAGGCTCAGCAGATGCCTTGCTTGCTTTCACGGGCTCAGCCTTCTTTTTGGGTGCCAACACCATCACCATTTGGCGGCCTTCCATCTTAGGGAATTGCTCCACCACACCATGCGGCGACAAATCAGCCTCTACACGCTTCAGGAGGTTATAGCCCAGTTCTTGGTGAGAGAGTTCACGCCCACGGAAACGCAGGGTGATTTTGGTTTTGTCACCATCTTCCAAGAATCGAATTAGGTTGCGCAGCTTGATGTTGTAGTCGCCATCATCTGTACCAGGCCGGAATTTGACTTCCTTCACCTGAATCTGCTTTTGCTTCACTTTGGCTTCGTGTGCGCGCTTGGCCTCACGATATTTGAACTTACCAAAGTCCATCAAACGGCATACAGGTGGCTTAGCCATCGGGGCAATCTCAACCAGATCTACCTCTAGCGCCTCTGCTTGGCGCATGGCTTCGGCTAAATCAACAATTCCTAGCGGCTCACTTTCCATGCCTACCAGACGCACTTCTTGTGCAGTAATTTCCCCGTTTACTCGAACTTCTTTCTTATCAGAAATAGTGTGTTCTCCAATCAGTCATGAATGAGTGCGCGGGCTGCTTCGGGTTTCTCATCCCGACGCCAAGTATCGCGCACTGGCGATAATACAATTAAGCCCTCGATTATAACGCTTATTACGGCAGAAAAGGGCTAAAGTGAAGCCACGCCAGAACGCTGGGCAATCGCATGATTCAGCAGCTCCAGTAAAGCTTCCATCGTCATCTGCCCCAAGTCCTGACCTGAGCGATCACGCACCGCCACCCAGTTACCCGCCATTTCTTTATCGCCTACCACCACTTGAAAGGGAATTTTTTGCATGCTGTGCTCGCGAATCTTATAGCCAATTTTTTCATTTCTCAGATCTACTTCAGTGCGAATCCCCGCCTTTCTCAATTCGGCGCATACCCGCTCGGCATAAGCCATCTGTCCTTCTGAGATATTCATTACCACAAGCTGAACGGGCGACAACCAAAGCGGGAAGGCTCCAGCAAAGTTCTCGATCAAAATACCGATGAAACGCTCAAGCGAACCCAAAATGGCTCGATGCAGCATGACAGGTACATGACGCTGATTATCTTCCGCCACGTATTCGGCATCTAAGCGACCCGGCATAGAGAAATCGGCCTGAATCGTGCCGCACTGCCAAGTTCTACCAATACTATCGCGCAGGTGAAACTCAATCTTAGGCCCATAAAAAGCGCCCTCACCCACCAAGACTTCAAACGCAACACCTGCTGCGTTCAGCGCATGATCCAGCGCTTGCTCGGCTTTATCCCAAGTCTCATCTGAGCCTACGCGCTGGGCGGGGCGCGTAGCCAATTTGTATTGAATATCAGTAAAGCCAAAGTCGGTGTAAACCCGTTTTAGCAAATGAATGAAGGCCGAAACCTCTTCTTGAATTTGATCTTCAGTACAGAAAATATGGCCGTCATCCTGGGTAAAGCCGCGCACTCGCATCACACCATGCAAGGCGCCCGAAGGTTCATTGCGATGACAGGCACCAAACTCTCCATACCGCAAAGGAAGCTCTCGATAACTGCGCACGCCCTGATTGAAAATCTGCACATGACCCGGGCAATTCATCGGCTTGATCGCAAAATCGCGTGCCTCGGATTCAGTGGTGAACATATTCTTGTGAAAGTTCTCCCAATGACCTGACTTTTCCCATAAGGAACGATCCAAAATCTGGGGGCAACGCACCTCGTGATAACCGTTATCGCGATAGACATGACGCATGTATTGCTCTACTTCCTGCCACAAAGCCCAACCCTTGGGGTGCCAAAAGATCATGCCGGGAGCATCGTCTTGCAAGTGGAATAAATCCAACTGTTTAGCGAGTCGACGATGATCGCGCTTTTCGGCCTCTTCAAGGCGTGTCAGATAGGCCTCTTGGTCTTCTTTCTTGGCCCAAGCGGTGCCGTAAACCCTCTGCAACATCTCGTTTTTGCTATCACCGCGCCAATAAGCACCGGCTACGCGCATTAATTTAAATACTTTGAGTTTCCCCGTCGAAGGCACGTGGGGGCCGCGACAAAGGTCAATGAAATCCCCTTGGCGGTAGAGCGAGAGCGCCTCATTAGAAGGAATGCTCTCGATAATCTCTGCCTTGTAGGCCTCCCCTAAATTGCGAAAAAACTGTACCGCCTCATCGCGTTGCATGACTTCACGTTGCACCGGTAAATCACGCTTCACGATTTCGCTCATGCGTTGTTCGATCTTGCTCAGGTCTTCAGTCGTGAAAGGCTGCCGAGCGGAGAAATCGTAGTAAAAACCCTCATCAATCACTGGGCCAATGGTGACCTGCACTGCATCGCCATACAATTCCTTCACTGCATGGGCCAACAGGTGGGCGGTAGAGTGCCTTAAGACCTCTACCCCGTCATGATCATTGGGAGTAACGATCGCGATCTGCGCGTCTTCTTCCAGTGTGAAACTGGTATCAACCAGTTTGCCATTCACTTTACCTGCTAATGCTGCGCGCGCAAGGCCTGCACCAATGCTTGCAGCGAATTCTCCAACAGTTAAGGGATGATCAAAAGAACGAACAGAGCCGTCAGGTAGTGTGAGGTTTAGAGGCATTGCTGAGGAGTAGAGGACTTAAGAAAGTAGATCACTGATTATACCTTCTGCCAAAACAAATTCTTCAGGACAATCTCAATATCCTAATTTTGACAAAGAGAGAAAAGATAAACCCATCTTTTTTTGAAGAAAATTGATATCTAGTTTGAGAATTTTTGCCTCTCGATCTAATAGACCATATGAGAGATAAAGAATGCCCTGTCTTTCGACAATCCCGGCACAAAATTCAACCCCATCCAGTTCAAATTTAAAAGGCTTAGAAACCGCCTTAATTGAAAAGTCTTTTCCAAATAAAACAATCCGATGTCTAAACAGCACTTTTTTGACTTGGTAATCTTTGTCTCGACGTATAAATTTCATCCACAAACGTCCCAAGGGATACATTTGTTCGCGATTGTGAATGACCGCCAAATAATCCTCGCCCCAAGGAATCACTTGCGATGAGCCTGACATAATTGATTTTGGCTTAAATCGCCTCAATAGCTTGGCGGCATAGCTTGGCTTGGGATGACTCACTCTCTGTAATTGTCCACTCCCTAAGTATTTGAATATCTCCAAAGGCGCACTGCTGTAAACAAAGAACAATTCACCCTCTAACACCCAAGGCATCCAATTTTTTTCTCGAGGATATTTAAAAGGAGAGTTTAATAACTCAGCATCTTTAAGTTCATCCCCCTCCAAGCGACAGATGACCATGCTATTTCTAGGGCCATCCTCCTCTTTACTAAAGCCACTAAAAAGAATCCACTCTTGATCTTGCCACACAAAAAGACGACCATCTTCTAAACCCAATTTAGCCTCCGGAAGACTCTCCCGGACATTCAAGTCTTCCAGTTTATTTTTGCGGATACTATTCAAGTTTGAATCAAACTCTACAATCCAGTTCTCAGAAGTGGGGGAGTTTGCACTGGCCGTCTGATAGTTAAAGGGTAACAACCCACGAACAATCGCTTTGAAAACTCCGTTTTTGAAAATAATCGATGGGTTACAGATCAAAACCTCAGTCGGAAGACGAATCACCGTCGACTCAAGCCCAATGCCTGACATCTTAAAAACTTTATCTGAGGCGGATTGATACGAAATATTTTTAAAGGAAATCAAACACGGTCCCTGCTTTTTTTATATTCATTCAGGCTCTATAGCCGTGGGGTGGATCACAACAAACATAGGTTATATCTTGCTAATTTAGACCATCTCACCGATAAAATATATCGGTGAGATGTAAATAAAGGTTTCTTTTTCAATGTCGTAAGACAAATATAAGTAACTTTACTGGGAACATAAGATGCTTTTGCAGGGATTTTTGCTGAGCTACAAATATTTTGAGACGACCACCAAGCAGTGCTTGGATAGCCTATTACCTCAAGCTGCGGCGTGCGGCGTTCCAATATTGGTGGGAGATAATGCTTCTCAAGACCATAGCCCACTGCTTCTTTCGGAATATGCAGACCAACTTTCTCGTCACCATTTTGAACAAGCCAAGTATCTTTCTGTGAGATATTTTGATCAAAACTTTGGCTATGCCGGAGGGATGAACCGTTTAGCAAATTATCTTGATGCAGATTGGTTACTACTGATAGGCAGTGATACAGTTTTTGCTCCAGGATCGCTACAACGACTTCAAAACATATTACAAAGCGCCCCAGATTCCGTCGGTATTATTGGGCCTGTGACAAATAGTGCCGGCACGGCACAATGTCTTTCATTCTTGAGCAATTCAGCCAAAGAAATCATCCAAGAGTGGGAAACCTTACACTCTGCAACCATGAATTGGCTTCCCTCTTTACCCCGCGCCGATTTCTTCTGCGTCGCTATTCGAAGATCGCTTTGGCAATCATTAAATGGCCTAGATGAGGCTTACGGTCGGGGTTACTACGAAGATGTAGACTTTTGTGTACGCGCTAAACAGCATGGCTTTAGTTGCTGTATAGCCGAAGACTGCTTTGTTTTTCATCAGGGCAGCGCCACTTTTGGAAAAGAAAAAGATACCGATGAGCTGATTCGCAAAAATAAGTCCCTCTTGCTCAGCAAGTATCCCAACGAAGATCTCCTTCATGTAAGAGAGGACACCTATAATTTAATTAAGAAAGGCCTGTCAGAACTGGGGGCAGGATCCAGCTATGGCTCTAGACTCAATCGCATCAAAAACCGCATGCGGGTTCTCGATATGCAGAAACCAAAAAGTTTTCACAAAAAAATGATTTGGTCTTTTCGAAGAGATTTCCTCAGTCAAGAAATCGATTCTTTATATTAACCATCTCGGTTTGATTGGCTAGGGCTAGCCGCCCTCCCTGCGTCAGCGGCCGTACAGATCTCCGAGCCGCTCAATATCATCTTCGCCCAGATAACTTCCCGACTGGACCTCAATCATCTCAAGCGGAAGTTTCCCAGGGTTCTTTAAACGATGCACTTCGCCAATTGGGATATACGTAGATTCGTTTTCAGTCAGCAAGAACGTTTCTTCACCGCGGGTCACCTCGGCCGTCCCTTTCACCACAATCCAATGCTCTGCACGATGATGATGTTTTTGAAGGCTTAAAGAGGCCCCTGGTTTGACCCCGATTCGCTTCACCTGAAAACGCTCCCCAATATCGATCGAGTCATACCACCCCCATGGTCGCGCCACCTTACGATGCGTCACCGCCTGTGCATAATCCGCTTGCTCCAGGCGTGCCACCACCTCTTTCACTTGCTCGGCATGATCACGATGCGCCACCAGCAAGGCATCAGCGGTGTCAATGATGAGCAAATCTTCCGTTCCCAGCGCAACAACTGGGCGATGATCCGCGTAGATATAAGTATTGCGGGAATGGTGCGCAACACCCTGACCATGAATGCGATTCTGATTTTGATCAGGCTCGGTCAAATCGGCTACGGCATTCCAGCTTCCAACATCACTCCACTGGCCTTTAAAAGGGACAACGGCAATGTCTTTAAAATGTTCCATGATGGCGAAATCGATACTTTCCGAACGGCAGCTTGAGAAGGCTTGCTTTTCAGGACGAACAAAAGCAATGGGGCCTAAATGGCTGGTTCCAGAAGTGGCGGGGATTTCGCTCGTTGCTGCCTGCATGGCCTCAGATACGGATGCCAAGATATCCGGGGCATGTGCTTCAAGCGCCTGAATGAGGGTACCTACTTTTACCAAAAAGATTCCCGCATTCCACAAAACCCCACCTTTTAAAATCAACTCAGCAGCTGCCTCAGCATTGGGTTTTTCAATAAAACGGGCTACATGAAGGGCCCCATCCACTCGCTGATTACCCTGCTCAATATAACCATAAGCCGTGCTGGGAAAACTCGGAACCACTCCAAAAGTCACAATGGCTCCGGCTTCTGCAGCGGGTACCCCTTGATGAACGGTAACTTGAAAACCCTCACTATCAGGAATGTGATGATCCGAAGGACAAAATAAAAGCAAGGCATCCGCGCTGAGTATTACATTGCCTAATTGCGCTTGAAGGGCGTGGGAAGAGACATACAGGGCAGCCAAGGCCATCGCCGCGGCTGTGTTTCGCGCAGAAGGCTCAAGCAATACGGGGCCAGATACCCCAGCAGCTTGCAGTGCATCTGTCACCATAAAACGATGTTCATCCGCAGCAACACAAATAGCTTGCTGATTCGCTAGGCCTGAAACTCTCTCTAGGGTGAGCTGAAGTAAGCTTTTGTCTTCAATTATTGGCACAAACTGCTTGGGAAAACTTTTACGTGAAAGCGGCCACAAGCGGGTCCCAGAACCACCGCACAGGATGACGGGAAAAACAGGGTGCATTGAGGTTTGAGTCATGAATGAGTGCTTAAAAAGTCAATGTTCGGATTATCACTCATTTCTAGCCATGACTCGATATGCGTAGAATGCGCATTCAACGATCAGTCCTTGTTTTTTGAATGGCTAATGCGTTAACTTTTAATCAATAAAACCATCGCATCCAAATGAAAATTGGTATCTATGCAGAGCATTGATCGCCTCCCGCGCCTTGAACGCCCAATTCGCTGGGCTTGCTATGGGGCTTTGATCAGCCTTCCACTCTCAGTCGCGGGCCTAAATGTGTTTTTGGGAATAGCAGTCCTATTCGCTTTGATATCTAGAGAGTTTTGGCAGGCCGCACCGCAATTAGTGCGTCACCCTATTGCAATGATCGCCGTGCTGTTATTGATTCTTCTGGCGATCGGAACCCTCTATTCCAGTGCACCAGACTCTGAAAGTTTTAACTATCTCTGGCGATACAAAAAGCTGATTCTCATTCCTTTACTGATTCCCTTTTTTCAAGAACCTCGCTTTCGCTATCAAGCTATTACCTGTTTTAGTTTAGCCACCTTCCTGACCGTTCTCGCCTCATGGTCCGAGTTTTTCCAAATCACGCATATGAGCGATCCTGCCTATGGTGACTTTACCGGTGACTCCGTATTCGTCATGCACATCACCCAAGGCTACCTATTCGCAATGCTGGTTGCCCTAGCCTTATCGCTCTTTATTGCAAGCAAAAACTTATATGCTAGGCTGGCATGGCTCATCATTGCGGCGATTACCGTCGCCGATATTTGTTGGGTGATGTGGGGTAAAACAGGAAAAGTTACGCTTGTTATTCTGGTTATTTGGGGCTGTTGGGAATGGTTGAATTCTCAAAACTGGCGCTTCATCACTAAGTCCATCCTCCAAGTGCTCTGCATAGGTTTAGTGCTGGGCGGCACGGCAATAGCCGCAAAAAACTCAGCGCTGTCATTTGGCGTGATTCGAACAGAACTAGAACATTCTGGAAGCACCGGTGAAATCACGAGTCAAGGGCTGCGAAGAGAATTTGCTAAAACTGGGGTCCTTATTTTCCTCAAAAGTCCATGGATAGGTCATGGCACGGGATCCATCATGACGGAACAATCGCGTTTTGCTCACGATGCCATCACCCCTGTAGCCAAGGTCGTCACCGTCAATTTGCATAATGAGTATTTGATGCAGGCTACCCAAGTGGGCGTGTTAGGGATTGCACTCTTCATCGCTTGGATTGTGACCTCTTGGTTTTACTCTCTCAATTCAGTATTGGCCTGGCAAGGTATTGCACTGCGCGGAGTCCTAGTCGTTTTTGCCTCAGGCTGTATGTTTAATTCTTACCTCTGGGATCATATTGAGGGGTATACCTTTATCCTGTTGCTGGCCACCCTGGTCCCGATGAATCGAATCTCGCATCAAGCCTTTTTTGCAAAGAATACTTGAGTTTCTGATACAAAAAGACGGACAAGATCCATGGCTTGATTTTCTTTGCTAACAATAAAATCTTTCAGGAGCGGCGCTGTGGCTCGAGCACAGTCAAGATCCTCAAAACCATAGGCAACACCATATCTATTGACAGGATCGGGCTCCCACAAATCTTTACTAACCCCTTCATCGGGAATCACGATCGCATCAGCGCCGCAAAGTGCAGCGAAATAGCCATAGTAAGTGTGCGTGTCATAGGAAATAAACGTTTTTACACGTTTAAAAATCTGAGAGATCTCAGTATGGTTCATCCTATCTATGAGAATAGAATCAATCAATGAATGCTGTATTGGCTTGTTTCGACCTTTACGAATGCAATAAGCCGTTCCGGTTCTCTGGCCATCAGGAAGTGCGCCTTCCATATTGTATTTATCCAGAGGCAGATCCAATATTTTCAATTGCGTTTTAGAAACGGTTGAACCAGGGTAATTGAAACCATTCGACCAATGGTTGTGATCAAAATACAGTTCGCCTGGCCCATAGCATGGACTTCTCTCAGACCCCCCCGGCGTATACAGTAAATATCTCACTACGTTTTTTGCTTTAAGGGGATTCCCTTTCGTAAACTCTGGATAAACCACAACCCAGTTTTCATCAAAACCTAATTTTGGCCCATCGTAAATGGGGGTATTTGCGCCTGGCTTGGTTTTATAAGCACGAAGATAATAGCGCTTCCAATCTTTAAGCGTTTCAGCCAAAGCAGTCTTGTAATTTAAGACATTGATCTCCCTCGTTTCAAAGAATTGATAGAGATAAGCTTCATAGCCCAGAGAATTAAGGACAGCGCATAATTTATGCATGACCATGACGCCACCAAAATCATCGTTATAACTCGGGGCAAAAATCAGATATTTTTTTTTCATCAAATAAAATTATGCACATCCATGAAGAACTTATTAAGTTCAATCTGTTGAGCTTCGGCCCTAGTTTTAACTTCAATCATTTTTTTTATTGAGTATGTTGGCATCAAAGCCCTCGGGTAAAAACTTGATTTCTAAATGTGCGGAAGCAGAGGGAATAGGGACCCCCAATGTTCGTCTCTTCGAGCCCAATAACACAGCACCAAAAGCAACTAATTGGCGAAGGATTAACTTTCTTCTTAAATGACCTCCATTGAATCCAGGCTTAGTGAGGAAAATCCAGTCATAAAAATCTTGCAATATATGACGACGTTTAAGTTTTCCCAACCATATGTAGCGATCTGCTCGAAGTGTACTAACCTTGCAGGCAAAAGAGTGAGTGGTAGAGTTTGTAGTTCGCCACAGCGCATATTTTCCTTTGAATACTCTCGTTGGTTCCGACAAAACCTCATCACAAACATAAGGATTCGTCCCAAATACAAATCCCCCATATTTATCAGGGTGATCATATAAGGTGACGTAATCAAACACGTGCATCCCCTCTTCAAGTACCTCACTTGCTTGTGGCATGTGCCAGTAATCATCTTCGATGACATACACAATATCTTCTTCCTGGAAATTGTTCAGCGCATAGTGAACCAGGTGATAAAAGGAATAGACCTGCCCTAACTGTGTAGATTCAAAATAGAAAAAGTTTTTCGCTTTTAATAGCGCAACCGTATCGTCATCACAATGATCAGCAATACACACCATCTTGTAATCAGGAAAAGTCAGAATCAGATTTTCTAAGCAGGCTAGCTTAGAAAAGCCTTCCATACGGGGCTTGGCATTTGGTTTGCTACAAATACGATAGAGCAAATATTTATTCATTCTCTAGATTACTTACCTCGGTTAATTTGAACCCTCGGTTTTCAATGATGAGGATTGATGCCATAGCCAAACGCCATCGTTAAAGTTCCCCAAGTATCATCTCTACCGCCTGTTTTGTACCTATTGGCGAAAGAGTTGGCTTGCGCAAATGATTACTTTCCCAGTCTGTATGAAGTGACTTCAGAAGATTCAGCGCAGCTGTTTTGTCGTCCATCTCCACGGCATAACCCCCATGGTTGATGGCCATTTGCGTAAAACTCGGGTTAAGGTGTGTGAAGGCGAGTACGGGGCGTTTCGCCCAAAGATAGTCATACCATTTAGAGGGAATATATTCGGCGCAATCCATGGTGGTACCGTGAATGAGCAGCAAAGCATCACACTGATGCATCCTCTGCTGAATACGTTCGCGGCCCGAAAGACCCGTCACAGGATCGTTTTCTAATCTGCCATAAAGTACAAAGTGCTGATCCAATCCTTGCGAGCGAATGGCTTCGAGGCCTGCGCTATCCACCGGGCCACCATAGCAGTGAATCTCAATATCAGCCGCTATTTCGGGAAACGCAGATTTGAGCGCTGCGAACAAGTCTACAAAAGGCTTAAGACTGCGCACAGCGGAGAGTGATCCAAAGTGGCCAATGATCAGCTTGGCGCCTTTCACATATTCAGCTTGAACCTGAGGGGGTTCTGCCCCAGGATAAATCACCCTGCCCTTATTGGCTAATTCGGGGTGGCGCTGTTGGGCACTCGCGAGCGCACCTTCAGTAAACCACCATACCAAGTCTGCCTCACGGCAAATCATGCCTTCTAACTTCAATTGAAATTGCAAGTTGCGGGTCGCGGGGGTAGTTCCGGGAAACAGCATGGGATCATGAATCTCAGCAATCCATTTCACTCCGGTTAATTTTTTGATCCAGTATCCGGCCCAATGCGCGGAGTACGCTCCGCCAGTGGTATAGATGAGTTCTGGGCGCTCTCGTCTGATTTCGATCAGCGCTCTAAAGACTGCTGCGGGCATCCAAGACCACTGGCTTTGCAGGCCAATGATCGATCGCTCTAAGAGGTTAAACGGGGAGAGTAGAAGTGAGATCAGTCCCGTACAGAGTTTATAACGCAGGCCTCTACCCCACTTTAGCGCAATCCTATGCCTGAGATCAAAACGCAGACCTGCGGGTCCCCATGGAAGAATTCTGAGATGTCGAAAGCGTTGATCTTGCTGGCCGGTAACAGCACTCAACACGGTGAGTGTGATTCCCGCATCCAGCAAATGCGGAATTTTGTCCGTGATGGTAAGGCTGGCTGCACGGCCATCCATATTGAATCCATGCGAAAGGATGATCCAGTGGCGCGCTGAGGTGCTTGAAGTCAATTCAATTCCCAAGGATTAATGATATTCACACCTGCATTCTCGAAGTCTCGCACATTGCGTGTTACCACAGAACAAGCATGCGCCTTTGCCGTGGCGGCGACGATTGAATCGAATGCAGGGATGGTTTTACCTTTTTTCTCAACATCCACCACCATCTGCGCCCAACACTGCGCAACATTCTTGTCAAAAGCCAAGACACGATCTTCAAAACCAGCTTCCAAGCGCTGAAACCAATATTCGAGCTCAGATTTGCGCTTAGATTTTGAAAGCCTCACTATGCCACGCTCTAATTCAGCCCATGTCATCGCACTCATGAAAAGATCTCGAGACTTACGAGTTCCTAGCCAGCGATGCACATGGATATCAGGCGTATCGTTCAGAAACTCTATGACGACACAGGTATCGAGTAAGTATTTCAAAGATCACTATCCCGAATAGCTTCATCAGACCGATCGATCACGCGTGCTCTACCACGTGGGGCGTTGAGTAGGCAATCAATGAGATTAGGAATCTGGCCATTTAACCGGTGGTATTCCTGAGCAGCCATAATCACGACAGCCTCTTCCCCGTGTTTTGTCACCATTTGCGGGCCTTCTTTTAAAGTGAGATCCACTACCTCGCTGAATCGGCTTTTAGCTTCCTGCAGTTGCCAAGTATGCATGCCACACCCAATATCTAGTCAGACTAGTCATAATCATCAAACAGATACTTTTCTCTGTCAACAAGGCGGTCCAATACAACCCCCAAAAACGGATCAATTTAAAGGGTATTTGCTTGATCTATCACTGCATCATTTTATGCATCACAAACCAAACCCAAGCGGGGAGAGAAAGCACGCTAAACGCCATTAGCCAGGGTTCTGCAAAGCAAAAGGATATGAGCTTCCACCAGAACGCCAGGCGGGTATGTTTGCGCCAGACAGAAGGGATGGGGCGCGCCAGTTCAGGGCGATTTCTTAAGCGCACGATCAAGCGAAATAACCTTCGCCGCTCTTCATCATTCAAAGATAAGTTCATGTTGCCTCTAGCCCTTTCCCAAGCAGGCTCGGGCCACACAGGCTCGCGGCAAATAGCCATTCATCAAAACTCATCCCTACCCCAGTTGCGACGACCACTTTTGGGAATCACCCATTCTTTAGCTTGATGCACTCCACTCGCCACTTTATTCATCAGCCCCATATCCACTTTTGCATGGCCGATCATGGCTGACGCCAACTGTGGTACCCGAATCATCATCCCAGCAGTAATGGAAGACACAATCAACAAACCCATCATACTCAGCAAGGTATCTAAGGGATTGGTGCTTTGCGTGGGATCAGAGACAGAGGTCAGCATGCTCTGCATATTGGTAAAAATAGGCTTCGCCAAAATCATCAGCGTCACCGCAATCACGCGATAAAAGCAAGCGGTGAGTAAAAACCGCAACCATGATTCAAATAAATTGCGCGTAGGATTCCATAAAATCCAAGGTATAAAAAACGGCCCTAAGCTCAAGGCAAGCCCCGCAAGTGCAGCCCCCATAATATGCGCGGAAGCCACAAATATGAGGGACACCACAAAAGCAATCACGGCAGCAAAAATGAGGATTAAATTCAGCCCAAGGGTCAGAATGGTGCCCCAGAAAATCCAAGATGCAGGGTTACCGCCAGATAACAACTGCGTAGGCATCGTGGTCATGGTGTTCCAACCCGACATAATCAAATCTACAAAGACGTTCCATACCGTAGCAAACGATTGCGTCTCCCCCTGATCTCCAGCCAGCGTCTGGATCAGCGTGGTGCAACTGCCATAAATCGCAGTGTAAAAAATATCATCGTACGCAACGAGCAGCCAAGAAACCAAACCGAACAACAAAATCAATCTCAGCAATCGCGCAAGCACATCCCCCAAATGATCCCCCACCAGCGACTCCAGCAATGCCTGGATGCCAAACCAACTCATTTGCAGCATCAGTAATGCGCCCAACAGGTTTTGAGCGAGCGGCTGAATACGCTGCTGTAAACTGCGACCGCCATCAATAAAGGCTGCACTGATTCCATCAACAAGGTCTGGAGTCGGAATCGCCATTATTGCGAAGCACTGGGAAGTGGCTGCATGATGCCCCAGCCATTTTTAGCTTCGTTATCACGCAGCTGCTGTCTGAGTACTCTGATTTTGGCGTTATCACTCTTAATCCGTGCGGTCTCTCGCATTACGGCATCGGCCGCATTACTATCCTGAAGCTGCTGACGATTGGTATTGGCTGCCGCTTGAGAGGCTGTAAGCTGAATAAGCTGAATAGATTGCCCTGCCAGCAAATCGAGATATTGGTTAGTGGTCTGCATGCTTTGTTGTACACCACTGCTAGCAGGGATTTGCGCCTGCAAACTCTGAAGACGATCCATAGATTTCTGAACCCCTGCAAGAACCTGTTGATCTTGATCCATCAAGACACTCTGATTTTTGTTTTGCAGTTGGGCCAGTTGAATTTCATATTGTAGGTAATCAGAAGGGGACAAACCCAAAGCAGCCATTTGCCTGAGTCGAGAGGAGTACAGTTGCTTGATTCCATCCACTTCAGTCGATATTGAAGCCATCAATGCACTCCCCTGCTGAAGTACAGTAATTTGCTGAAGACTATCTTTCAGGGTTTGTTGAATGACTTCTTGAGGCAGGGTTTTGAGTTGTTGTAACGCTGCAGAGAGCTGCTGTAGGCGTTGAATTTCCGCCTGAACCTGAAGTGCAGTTTGTTTTACGGCCTCCCCTGCAGAAATAGAGGTTTGAACAAAGTTAGTGGGGTCATAAACAATCCCTCCCAGCCCTCCTCCTCCTCCAAACAAACTAAAGGCACGTGAGGATTGCGAGACTAAAATGAGAACCAATAGGCTCAGGATAATCAGCACTAATTGTGGAATTCTGTCACCGCCAAAGTAATCCCAGAGGCCGGAAAACCAGTTTCTCCTGTTCATGCTGCGTTTTCCTGTTTGATTTGATCCAGTTCTTCAACGCACTGCAAATAGTGCTTGGCCCAATCATCACATCCAGACGCAAAACACTGATCAAACAGCACCTGCGCCTTGAGATCAGAGCGCAACACAGCAATCATCTCTGGACTAAAGTTCAAGTCGATAAAACGGGAGGAACTGGGCTGCACCACTAAAAACTGGCGCTTAGGCTGCGCATGCGCAATACGCTGAATTTGCCCATTATTAAGGCCGAATTGGTCCCGATAGAGCTCGGACTGCGCAACTGCATTGCGATTCGCCAAAAATATTCTCGTGGGAATATTATCTGCAATCGCACTGAACACTCCGCTTTCTGATAGATCATCTAGAGACTGCGTTGCCATCACCAAATTAGCGAGGCGTTTAGGCAAAGTTTTGAGCCAATCGCGAATCCGCTCCCGAAAATAAGGGTTCGCCAACATGAACCACGCTTCTTCGATATAGATAACGGTAGGTGCGATTTTCTCTGAAAGCAAGATGGCTTCAATGCGTTCGAAGGCATATTCCATAAATAATCGAGCCACCCCCTCGTCATGCAGCAATTCTCCCATTTCAATACAAATTAAACCTTCAAGAGAAAACCGGTCTTCTGCATGATCGAATAAGCCACCCATGGCCCCGCCTTTCACCCAAGGGGCTAATTCTGCAGCGAGATGCTGTGGAAGCAAGGATTGCAAAGCACTCAGGTGGCGGTGCTCTGGCAGCAAAATCTCCAGTGCATCGAGGGCTTCTGAGAGGAACACATCATCCCCACTCGACCAAACATAGGCGCGATGGGTCAATACTCTCTCCAGCCACCCACGCAGCCACACCCGACCGCTTTTACGATTGAGTGCGATGAGCGGATTACAAAACACCGTCTCATCTCGAGCGGGATCAATATAGGTCCCTCCTTGCAATAGCGTAGGAATTTTGGCCGATCTGTCTTTATCAAAAATCAGTACGCGCGCACCTGGATAACGCCGAAACTGAGAAAGCAGAAAATTCACTAAAACAGATTTACCCGAGCGTGAAGGACCTACAACAAAACAGTGACCCAGATCACCTACATGGAAATTGAAATGAAAGGCAGTTTGATCGCGGCCCGGTAATACACTCAATGCAGGGCAAGCCACACCCAGCTGCTCAGAAAAATAACGATTGTACGATTGCCCGGTGCTAGGGGTATTCAAGGGAAGCAAATCCGCCACATTGCCTGCATGAATGAAATGCCAGCGCACGAGTTGTGCCCACTGACCCGGCAAACTCCCAGTCCATGCTGACAAAAGATGCATGCCCTCTCGAATCACTAAAAAACCAGCCTCACGGATCACAGAAGCTACAGCACGAACCGTAGGATCCAGTTCAGATAACTGTGCGCTAGAAATTAAAATAGAGAGATTGTAGTAACCATAAATTTGGCGGTGCTGGGCAAGATCCGTCAGGGCTTCGCGGGCTGCGCTAGCCGAAACAGTGCGCGTGTTGTCTTGAACTTGATTTCCCTCCCCAAAAATTGCTTCGCGTAAAAACCCTGAAGCCGATTTTTGAAGATTGAGATGAAAACGTTGAACCGCCTGTATGTGGCTTTTAGCTGCATCTGCACTGACAAATCGAAAGGCCTGAGAGATACATATTTCAGCCGGGATCGCCAAAACCTCATCCATGAGCCCAGGAATGGTGCTGTCTGGCCATGCCTTGACGCCAAGGACAGAGACAAATCGTGATGACTCACAGCGCGAAAAGCGCAATCGCTCCGCTCCCACTTCAATAGCAGCATCCCCCAGCAGCGCATCCAGCAGAAGATGCGGTGTGCCTTGCTTTATCGGCGGTGAGGTTGGGGATAAAGATGCACACTGATTCAAAAATCCAAGTAAAGCTGAACCACGCAGTCGCGTGAGTTTGAGATCGCCTAAAGCACCGATAAACGCTTCAAGCAAAGACTCAAGGATGCGAATGTGCTCCTTCAAACCCAGAAGGATGTCAGCAAATCGATCACTGCGATTCAAATATCGCCCGATCACCTGAATCGCTGTGATCACTTTCATAGCTCTCAATGCATCAAAGACACGCATCAATAGTTGATCTTCCAATTCAGGCGAAAACAACAAAGAAATCACATGGCGATTGTGAAACTGATGGCCTTGTCTAAATCTTGCTGAATGTAAATGGTCGAGTTGCACCGAAATGGGATGAGGAAAATCGCTCTGAACATAATCCTGTCTGCGTTGACGCAGCAGGGTAGACCATAAAGTAAAACGGCTATCCAATACCCTCAAAGCTTGCTCCATTTTAAGAGCGGCTAAGCCTGCCATTTCAATATCAATGCCATCCGCATCCATCCCAACCACTTCAAAACAAACTAACAAACTGCCGTCCTTGCACAACACTATTTCATCATTGCGTAAGGCTAACCAAGGCAATAACTCAGCCAAGGAACGCTCAGAAAAAGAGTGATAGGTACTCAACACAGCGCTCCCAAAAAAGCATCAAAGGGTCGGCGACCTTGGCGCAAACGGCTTTGAATCCAGGGCGAATAGCGATCTCCCTGAAGGTTGTAGCGAATATAAATTTGTCGCGCAAAAGGATCACGGCGGGTAATGCGTCTGAGCGTGAGATGAACGACGAGGTTGATCAATAGAAAACCCCACAAGTGCAATTCACCGCCGATCACCATAGCCAAAGTAAAATTAACAATCGCGAATGGTTTTTCAACGCCTAAGATCAAACAGGGCTCGGTCAGAACACGCGCAACAAGTGTTTCTCTTTTCACGCTAAACATCCGGGTAAGGACACACCAGGAAACAAAGCGGTAATCACACTAGCCACACTTAAAGCACAGCACATCCCGAGCAACCACCCCGCAATCTTAGAAACTGCACTCCCGGTTTCTGAATACATGAACATCACCCCAATCATGATGGTAGAAACCACTGCCAGCATGACAGCGACTTGACCCTTTAAGCTATTAGCAACGGCACACATCGGGGTCTCCCAAGGCATTGCAGCCAGACTGATGAGAGGTATACAAAGTAGGGCTGAACCCAATACACAAGGAATAAAAAAACGCTTTCCTAAGTGGGCAAAAGAATCATTCATGGTCACTTCAATCAACTCCACATTTATAAAAAATTACGATAAAGAAAGTGGGGAAACCACAAACTTCCCTTGCTCTACCCCCTCAACCAGCAGGGCTTCACGGATGAACCGTCCTCCCGCATCACGGCTCAGGTGAACCAGCACGCTGATCCACTCAGCCAGTTGCGAACGAATGGCTTCAATCGGCCAATCAAGTTGGGCGGTTAAGATCAACTGCTCCATGCGGGATAAGGCGCCAAGTGCACTGGAAGCATGGATGGTTCCCAAACATCCCGCATGACCTGTAGACATGGCTTGCAACATGTCAAAAGCCTCTGGTCCCCGTACCTCGCCGATGACAATACGATCTGGGCGTAACCGCAAAGCCAGACGCACTAAGCTGCGCAATGAATGCCCGCGTCGCGCAACCAGTCTGAGCTGATGTGGGCAAGCAATCGGAAGCTCAGGGGTATCTTCTAAGCTGATGACACGCTGGGTAGCAGGAATCTGTGCCATCAAACTTCCCAGAAAAGTGGTTTTGCCAGACCCTGTGCTCCCAGAAACCAATACGCCATGTGCTTGTTTCAGTATTGAACCGATTGAATTTGCAGGTGCCTGCTGAACGGTATGCGGAACATGATCATCAGAAGATGCAGGATTTAAAACCTTGGAATTGATTGGTTCATGGATTGAGGGACGCATTGTCCACGCCGTCAGATCTAAAATTGAAGCGCGATGACGTCGCAAACAAATGCAAGGGGAATCGCGTGACACGGGCGGCAGAACGGCGGTCACTCGCCAACCCCGCCAATGCCCTTCTAAAGTCGCCTCTTTTTCAAGTGATACTGTTTCAGACAAAGTTGCCAATAGGCGCACTGCTGCGGCCACCCCACGATCAGGTAATCTTCCAGATACTTGAATCAGCTGACCTTCCCGCTCTATCCAAATCTGATCTGGCGAATTCATCATAATTTCAGTCACTGTCGAATCAGATAAAACCTCACTAATGGGAGCCATCAAATGATCAAGCACCTGCTCGGCAACATGAAAGGCACTTCCTGAATAGACTGAAGAAGACGAAGACATAAAACGGCACGCACCCATCATTAAATTGACCATTCACCACCTCATCCATGAGATAGCGGGAACTCAAGCCACCATCTTAAAAGTAGTCGCACGATTTCTTTGTATCAACAAAGCCAACAAATTCTCGCTTCTCACGAACCAAAAAATGGCCACCACAATAGAAACCCCATACTCACCCAAACACCTGCAAAAACGGGGGCCAGAAAAAGGGAAGATGTGCATGCCCAGACCAAGGTGAGCAAAGGAATCAAACCCAGTGATCGGCGCCAGATTGGCCAGCGCTGCGCTTGATCCCATGGTTGCGAATGCAAAGAAACCATTCGAATAAAAGACCTGCGTGGCCAGACCCGCACAATGCGTAAAAAAAATAGCGAGAACCACATTAAAATGATGAACCATGCCATCCAAATAACCAGCGCAGTTAAATTCAGCCAAAAGCAATAAGGCCAG
>CAIVHB010000155.1 GCA_903905585.1 uncultured Ferrovum sp.
ATAGCCAGAGAAGCCCATCTGCACGATGGTGTTCGTTTCAAACGCTAAGCGCGCTTCATAGAGGGGGCGTTGCTTTTCTCGCTCAATGGGATCAGGAAAGAGATGCGCCATGCGCGTCACCAATCTACGCGCAGACTCCGCCACCATAAACGCATCGAGCCCGGATCCATCCGGCGTAGGAAAGTCAGGCAGCTTTGCTTTACCGAGTTCCAATTCCAGATTGCAACGCTGCGCAATGATGACTGAATTGGCTAAGGCGGCAGGAACATCTGAAAACTTCGCCTGCATCTCATCACGCGACAGAAAATATTGCTGCTCCGTAAACTCTTTGGGCCGGCGACGATCCGACAGCAACCACCCTCCCCCAATACAGACACGCGCTTCATGCGCTTTAAAATCACCAGGATCCACAAACTGTATGGGGTGAGTTGCCACAACAGGAAGATTCAGCTCTCCCGCTAGGTTTAAGGTGGATTGGATCAGTGATTCTTCTTGGGGCGCCCCCACACGTTGAATCTCAAGATAAAATGCTCCCGGAAAATAAGCTTGCCATTGCTGTGCAGCGGCCCGCGCGGCTTCCTGTTGCCCAGACAGAAGCGCTTGACCTATTTCTCCCTGAGCCGCGCCAGAAAGCGCTAATAGCCCCTCTCCCAATTCCTTCAGCCATTCGCGTTGCACTTCGGCATGGCCCTTACGCTGCCCCGCGCGATAAGCGCGTGAAAGGAGTTCGCATAGATTCAGATAGCCCTGCTTCGAGCGCACTAAAAGTAAAAGCCGAGAGGACGCATCGCGCTCTTCTTGCGGTGCAATCCAGATATCGCAACCACAGATCGGCTTGATACCTTTAGATCGCGCCGCCTGATAGAACTTCACCAATCCAAACAGGTTACCCAGATCGGTCAGCCCACACGCTGCTTGCCCATCTTCTTTGGCACGTTTGATCAAGCGATCAATTTGCACGATGCCATCGGTGACCGAGTACTCGCTATGCACGCGCAGATGCACAAAGCCAAGGCTTGCTGGCAGTTTCAAAGCGCTATCTTCGGTTTCGGTGCGCGCGTTCATGATCTAGGGCTCTGAGTGCACGGAGCTTCATGCTGCTTAAGCTTGTTTTGCTCACGCTCATTCTGCTTAAGCTCAGTCTGCTTAAGCTCAGTCTGCTTAAGCTTGTTTTGCTTAAGCTCGTTTTGCTCACACTCACTCACAGCAGGTTCATCTGACGTTCTAGAATCAGCTGCTACTTTCTTTGATGATGTTTTTTCAGTTCCTCGCTTCGCGGCAAAGAACTTCTTCAATAAGGCTGCTGATTCTTCAGCCAGCACCCCACCCTGCTCAACGGCGTGATGATTCAACTTAGACTCAGCGAAGAGATTCACCACACTGCCCGCTGCCCCAGATTTAGAGTCAGCAGCCCCCCACACCACGCGCGACACCCGCGACCAGATCAAGGCGCCCGCACACATGGCACAGGGCTCTAAGGTCACATACACCGTGGCCCCAGGAAGACGATAGTTTTGTTGATGTTGTCCTGCTTGTTGGAGCGCTTTGATCTCAGCGTGGGCACAGGGGTCATGGCCAGCAATCGGCGCATTCCAACCTTCGCCGATCATGATTTCATCCATCACCACCACCGCACCAACTGGCACCTCGCCCAATGCTGCTGCCTTTTCGGCGAGGCTTAAGGCGTGGCGCATAAAATGCGTGTCTTGGTCTGACCATGCCACTCTGGATAGACCTTGTTGAGCTTTATCAGTCAATGACCCATCTCCTCCCGTGACCGCCGAATGCATCGGGTGATGGAATGCATTATTAGAGGGATTCAAACGCGTGGGCATGTCATTGAATACTTAAATTTTCAGCAGCCGTTCAAGTGCTGCATCCATCGTGCTCTGATTTTTAGCGAAGCAAAAACGCACCACATGATGATCATCGCCTTCAGGATAAAAGGCAGAAACAGGAATCACCGCCACCCCATATTGCATAGTCATCCTGCGGGCAAAGTCCTGGTCAGATTCATCCGAAATCTGGGTATAACGCGCCAGCTGAAAATACGTTCCCGCACAGGGTAACAATTCAAACTTCGTCTCTTTCATCAAGGCACGAAACCCATCCCGTTTTTCTTGATAAAAGGCACTCAACGTATCCGCAAACTCAGGTTCATGACGCATGAAATCGGCCAAAGCTAACTGCGAAGGATGATGAATACAGAAGGTGATGAATTGATGTGACTTACGGAACTCCTTCATCAACTCAGCGGGGGCCACACAGTAAGCGATCTTCCACCCTGTGACGTGATAGGTCTTACCAAAACTGGATACCACAAAGGCTCGCTCTGCCAAATCCGGGTAGCGCGCCAAACTCAGATGCTTTGCCCCATCAAAACTCATGTGCTCATACACTTCATCTGCGAGCAGGATGATATTGGTGTCTTTCACCAAATCACTGAGCGCTTGCATATCATCACTAGACCATACCGTACCCGTGGGGTTATGCGGTGTGTTCAGAATGATCATGCGCGTGCGTGGTGAAATCAAAGTACGTACTTCCTGCCAATTGGGCTGGTAGCTCGGGAACTGCAAGGTACTTGAAATCACCTTGCCACCATTCAGTTCAATCGCAGGCGCATAAGAGTCATACACTGGAGCGAACACGATCACCTCATCGCCGGGCCGCACACAAGCAGTAATCGCTGTGGTCAGTGCTTGCGTTGCCCCCGCCGTGACTGTGACTTCAGTATCGGGGTGGTAGCTTCGGCCATAGAGTCGTTCAACTTTCTCTGCTATCGCCTCGCGCAGAATAGGCGCACCCGCCATCGGGGCATATTGCTGATTGCTATGCTGAACATGATGCACCATACGCTCGATTAAGCCCGCAGGCGGGGAGAAATCTGGGAAGCCCTGCGATAAATTAATCGCCCGATGTGCGTTTGCCAGCTGCGACATCACGGTAAAAATGGTGGTGCCTACATGCGGCAGGCGCGATTCCAATTGCGGTGTCATACGTTCAATTCAATCTGATAAAAGTTTTCTGCGTGGGGGTGTCCTGCATAGGCTTCCGTGCCCACTCTGAGTAATTGTGTGGTCTGCATCCCCGCTTCTTGTGCAGCATCCAATTCCGCACCCACATCAGAAAGAAAAAGGATTTCGGCGGGCTCTTTTCCAATGTGTTGAGCAATCGAAATATAAGACGCTGCTTCCTTCTTGGGGCCCGTACGCGTATCAAAATAATCTGAAAAGAGCCCCGTGAGATCACCGGCTTCGGTATGACCAAACAACAGCTTTTGCGCGAACACCGAGCCAGATGAAAACACATACAACCCCAAGCCTGCTTCGTGCCATCGCTGCAAAACAATCGGTGCATCGGGATACACATGGCCAAAGAAATCTTTTGCACCATAGCCATGCTCCCAAATCATGCCTTGCAGCGCCTTGAGCGGGGCGAGTTTTTTATCTTCCTTGATCCATTCCAAGAGAACAGCCATCGCTGCCTCATCATCTAAAGCGGTGTGCTGAATCGCACTCACTTCATCGAGCAGCGATCGAATTTCGGTTTCGTCTTTATGCACCCGAACAAATTCAGGCAAGTGCTGGGCCGCATAAGGAAAAAGCACTTCTTGAACAAAGGATAGGGAGGTCGTGGTCCCTTCAATATCCGTGAGGACCGCACGGACCATAGAAATAGGCATGCGTTTAAACGTGCGCTGCGCGTGATGCGGGGGCGAATGTCTCTAAGGGCTGGAAGTGCTCAGCGATGGGATCGCCTGTGAAGTTGGCGACCCAACCTTCAGGTGTAGTGAACAAACGAATACATTTAAGATGCGGTTCCGCACCTAAATCAAACCAATGCTTCATCCCAGCGGGGACACTAATCAAATCACCCTGCTCGCAGAGCAGGGCATACACCTTGTCATTAGGGTGCAAATAGAAAAGCCCCCGGCCTTCAACAAAGAAACGCACTTCAAAATCACTGTGCACGTGCTCATTTAAAAATTTGGCCCGTAACTCTGTTTTTTGAGGGTGATCCGCTTGGACATGAATCACATCGGCCGACTGAAAACCATAGTGGCTTTTCAACTGATTCACCTGCGGCGCATAAGCCTTGAGAATCGTATCTTGGTCGGCGCTTGCATCAAAAAGAAACGCTGCATCCCATCGCTCGAACACCACGCCAAGTCCTTTTAACTGCTCGGCAATGAAGCTTGCGTCTTCGCTACGCGTAATCTGTTCGGGCTGGTGTTCGGGGTAAATGGCAAGGGTTGTCATGGGGCAGATGTCCTAAAGTGATCGTAATTCTTGGTCAAACAAGAATTCTAACGCTTCCACGTGTCGAAGTGCGTCCTCTGCGGTTTCACCCCAAGTATAAAAACCATGCCCCGCGATTAAGTAAGCTTTGAGATCGGGATATTCCCTGACGTAAGCCGCCACCTCCTCTGCCAGGCGCGGGATAGTTTGGTCATTTTGAAAGATAGGAATCCCCACCCTAGCCTGATGCGTTTGAATGCCAGATAAAGCTTTAAGTAGCTCGTAGTTCTCTAGCAGCAGTCGGCCTGAGACTTTTCTGGAAATAGCGGTGGCAGCAGGTGAATGAGGGTGCAACACCACATTGGCTTGAGGAAATTGTTGGTAAATTTGAGTGTGCAAAGCCGTCTCAGCGGAGGGCTTCTTGCCATCCAAAGACTGCCCTTCATAATCTACTAACATTATATCTTCGGTCGTTAGGCGGCCCTTATGGCGCCCTGAGACCGTGATCGCGATGCGCGCTCCATCTACCCGCGCCGAGAAATTCCCACTCGTCGCCGGTACCCAGCCCTGCGCGTGCAACTCGCGTCCTGCCGCTACGAGCTCCCCTGCTCTCTTTAAAAACACCTGATCTTTATCCATTTTGAACACCCCCATCCTTAAGCAGCGAGATCAAAAACGAGGACTTCTGCATCTTTAGCCTCGGCAAGCGTCAAAGTGGATTCACCAGAAATCAAAGCCGCATCGCCGCCGGAAAGCAACACCCCATTTACCAACAAGTCACCCCGCACCAAATGCACATAGGCCTTGCGAGCGGGGTTCAGCGCCATTTCTACGCGATCAGCATCCCCCAACAATCCCGCATACAGCGAAGCATCCGCATGAATCGTCACCGCACCTTCTGCACCCTCAGGCGAAGCCACCAACTTTAAGCGCCCTGTCTTCTCTGCCTCAGCAAAAGTCTTTTGCTCATAGCTAGGCGCAATCCCTTTCTGGCTAGGCTCAATCCAAATCTGCAGAAAATGAGTGGTGACCTCTTGCTCATGATTGAACTCGCTATGCTTTACCCCGGTCCCTGCGCTCATGCGCTGCACATCGCCGGGTGGAATAAAGGTGCCATTCCCCATATTATCTTTATGGGCCAGGGAACCTGACAACACATAGCTGATGATCTCCATATCGCGGTGACCATGCATACCAAAGCCCTGCCCCGCAGCGACTCGGTCCTCATTGATCACCCGTAAGTTACCCCAACCCATAAAAGCCGGATCGTGATATCCCGCAAATGAAAAAGAGTGATAACTCTTAAGCCAGCCATGATCCGCATAGCCGCGCTCAGCTGATTTTCTGATCTGAATCATGACAGGATTTCCTGTGGTTTCAATATCTGACTACAATAACGCAATGAAATCCATGTGTTTCAGTTATTCACTATGAGCTTGTCTCCCAACCCACAAACACCCAGCATGGCAAGCGCTGAAAGCCCTGATTTGATGCGCTCGCTCAAAGGGATTGTGATCCCGCCACGTCCAGCGATCATGGACGAACTCTTGCAGGAAATGCGAAGCTCAAATCCCAATCTCAGCGTCATCGCCAAACTGGTGAGCAAAGACGTAGGTTTGACCACAGGTGTATTGCGCGTCGTTAACGCCCCCTTCTTTGGCTTATCCAGAAAAATCAACTCTGTTGATAGCGCAATTAATATGTTGGGGCTGACGAATCTATCCAAGATCGCCACAGGTATTATGGTGAAACAAGCCATGTCACGCGGTGATCTCACTCAATTTTGGGAAACGGCAGAAGGTGTCGCCAATATCTGCGGATACCTGGCCAACGATTTCCTGCCCTCATTGCGAGAAGAAGCCTATACCTTTGGCCTACTTCAAAACATTGGCGTTGCTCTCATCATGCAAAAATATGCTGACTATGATGAAATTGAATATCAAGCACAGATCAATCAAAAACCAATATTAGAAGTAGAAGACGACTTCTATGACACCAATCACGCCACCTTAGGTTACATCCTGGCGAAGAGCTGGAATCTATCTAAAGACCTGAGCCAAGCCATTCTGCGGCATCACGACGTAACCGTATTTGAGGAGTTGGACTCAATCCCCCAATCTGCTCGAGATTTAGTTGCCATCGGAAACTTGGCTACCCATATTTACAATGATACAAACGAAAGCAACCCAGTCGATGATGAATCAGTGATGAGCACTCAGGTTCTAAAAACCCTCCAAATCTCGCAGTCCCATTTTGACCGTTTGAAAAATACCTTAGGCTCTGTGCACAAGCCAAGTTGAAAAAGGTTTACACGGCAAGAATAGCAAATCAGTCTAAAAATTAAGATACGGCTACATAATAACCACCAGACGCATTCGCCACTAAAGCATAGCGTTTTGAGGATGATTCGGAATGTTGAGCCAAGTAATTGCCGCCATTATTATCAACCGAACTAGGATGAGCAATTAAACATATATTTGAGTACCCCATTTCTCTAAGAAAGGCTTCGGTTCTCAGCTTCTTCTCTGCGTACCAATCCCAGCCCCATGCCTCAAAGATTACAGGTGGATAGCCCGAACGTTTCAAATAACTAACCATACCCTTCAATACTTCAAGTTCATGCCCCTCAACATCTAGCTTCACCAATCCTGCAAAGTCTAAGCTGGGAAGATTATCAATGGATTTAATTTCAGCTTCGGTTTCACCAATCACAGCCTGAGAAGGAAAATCTCCCCTCGCCCTACTAGTGGCAACCTCATCCATTGAATAACCGCCCACATTCCAACACGTACTGTAGTCGACCAACTGAATGTTAATCTTTTCATCCTTGTCACCAATCCCAAAATTGAAAGGGTAGACATTTGTCAGACTGTTGAGGAATACGTTACCGCAAAGCTGATAAAAGACGTGACGTTGAATTTCAAAACAGTAAAACTTATATTCTTCTCCCAATCTTGTCGCCAATGGAATGGTATAACTTCCTATGTTTGCACCAATATCCATCGCAAACTTATTTTTTTCGTTTCTTAGAATGAATTCACTAAGAGTGATGACATCGCCTTCATGAATTCCCTCGCGTAGGAGCATACCACCGAGCACATCAGGAGACGACCAGACCATGTAACGACCAGATTGAGTATCAAGAATACTTACCTTTGGATTCAAAGCTTCACCTCTCGCAAGGAATAGATTTTGGAAGACATACAATTAATATGATTTTGTCTTCTAATAGCCACAAGTTCAAGCTAAATCACGTCTCATGGCAAATAAATCGGTTAAAATTTATTTGCATTTTTGAATTCCTAAAATCAATCCATGACTAATTTATTTGTTGCTGGCACGTCCTACCTGCTCCCAAGCCATAAGGCTTGGAATCAATTCACTGCTTATAACAAGACTGAGTTCTATGATTATGGGGATCTATTAGGTGCCGTAGAAAACACACCAAATGATGCCGCATTGGTATTGGTTCTTTTTTTCCAAGACATCTACCCCGTCACAGCCGGCTCTTCAGATTCCGCCGCTGCAGCAGTGAACAGCTCGCTAAGCTTGATTAAGCGCCGACTGTCAGAAGCCAGGGCCGAAACGATCATTTGTTATGCCGATCACGATATCGATTCCCCAATATCGCATGCAAAAAGAGATTCTGACCGGCATATCGCTTACCAAGATTTCTGTAGCCATATTTCAGACATGGTTTCACAAAGTCAAAGTGGTTACAAAGTGGATCTTGCAAGAGCGCTTTCAAAGATAGGGGTGGATCGTACTTATGACACGAGAAATTGGTATCTTGCTCACTGCCATCTATCTAGTGATGGTATTGAACTCCTCACCAATCTCATTCATCAAGTGTCATCCCGCATCACTCGTCCCCCCAAAAAATTACTCGTTCTAGATTGCGACAACACGCTTTGGGGAGGAGTTGTTGGTGAAGATGGCGTAAGAGGCTTAAAACTAGGCCAAGACGGCTTAGGGCAAGCTTTTGTTGATTTTCAGAAAGCCATCAAAAAAGTGGCGCAAGAAGGCACCCTTCTGGCTATTTGCAGTAAAAACAATGAAAACGATGTGATGTCAGTCTTTGAAGAGCACCATGCCATGGTGCTGAAAAAAGAAGATATCGTTTCATGGAAGGTAAACTGGGATCAGAAATCCGACAATATCCGCCAAATAGCGCAAGAACTTGATTTAGGCTTAGAGAGTTTTGTGTTCTGGGATGACAACCCCATGGAACGCGATCTTGTTCGTCAAAATCTGCCCATGGTGGAAACACCCGAAGCCCCTAAGAATGTCATTGAATGGCCCAAGCTGTTTCAATCCATGAGCCACTTTGCAAAATTCTCCTCTACCGCAGAAGACAAAAGCAAATTAGAACAATACCGCTCACGCGCCAAGTTTGTGAGTGAACTCAAGTCCTCAGACAATCGAACCGACTACTTAAAATCGATCGGACTCAAGCCACTCGCCCAAAACATTTCAGATTCCAACATCGCTCGCGCAGCCCAACTCTGCAGTAAAACAAATCAATTTAACTTACGGACGATTCGCCATACTGAAGCCGATTTAGAAAAGCTTCGAGATCAGGAACCCACTCTGAATTTTCTGGTATCGTTAACCGATAATTATGGTGATCACGGTATCATTGGGCTCGTTTGTGCAGATCCCCTCAACAAAGAATATCTTTTCCTAGATACCTTTTTGATGAGTTGTCGGGTGCTAGGCCGTAATCTGGAATCTTGGATGTTGCATCAACTTGTTGAACACGCCAAGATTCGAGGCTATCGTTATCTGGTTGGCCAATATATTCCTTCAGAACGCAACCAACTTGTTGCGGATTTGTTAGCCAAGCACAATTTCAAAGATAGTCCAGTTCATAGTTCTTCGATGTATGCATTACCTTTATCAGTCAACACCCTAGGCGTGGCTCCACTTCTGTTCTTTGACATAGTGAACGATCAAATTCCAAACATAGAGATATTCCAAACCCCAAACCTTAACTGAAATACGTTGCACGTTTAAAAGCACCCATATACGAAACATCCCAACAACAATTTGAAGGTTTATTTGTCCCATGAACATCGAAGCTAAAATTAAAGAAATTATTGCCGAACATCTGAATTTACAAGTTGCAGACATTAACGATGAATCTGGATTAGGTATCACAGAAGGTTGGGACTCTGTGAAATCCCTCAATATCGTTTTGGATATTGAAAAAAACCTCAATATTCGTTTTGATATGGATGATTTTGAAGACTTAACAAGTTTTAAGAATATCCACAAAAAGGTGAGCGATCTTCTAGCTTAACCCGTATGTATGTTTTAACCGATATTCCTTAAAGCGAATCAACATAATCAATGCGTCGGAGCAATTGATCAATATGCAAAACACCTCAGATGCTATCCCTGAAAATGAGCTAAAAGAACTCTTCGAAACGAAGAATGTAGCTGCGCTAAGGGATAGAGCAAGCGCCCTGATTAGCACTGGGAATCTAAAGGGTGCGGCGCCCTACTTCAAAGCCCTCGCAGATATAGATCCTAGCGATTTAATGTCTCGATATAACTATGTTCAGACATCCATTACTCACGATGCAATTGGCTATACCGCAGCGAGAAATGAGTTATTAAAAATTTTGAGTGACTATCCTCAGTTGCTCATCCAAAACTCAGATTTTTCCAATATGGTTATGCGCTCTGCCGTGCATACCCTGATTTGGACTAATCAGTGGGATAAAGCAGCTGAAT
>CAIVHB010000156.1 GCA_903905585.1 uncultured Ferrovum sp.
GCGAGTTCCATCATCATGCCTTCTTCTAATGCAGCAACAATTAGCAAGATGGCATCCGCCCCCATCGCCCGCGCTTCTAGAATTTGGTAAGGGTCTACCATGAAATCTTTTCTCAACACGGGTAGCGAGCACGCCGCACGGGCAGCTACTAAATACTCTGATGCGCCTTGAAAATAATCTCGATCTGTCAATACCGATAAACAAGCGGCACCGTGTTGCGCATAGTCTGCGGCTATGACTGCGGGCTCGAAGGGGTCGCGCAATAGTCCTTTGCTCGGGCTGGCTTTTTTAACTTCAGCAATCACTGCAGGGAAACCGCCTGCAATCTTCGCACGTAAACTTCCCTCAAAATCCCTTACAGGGCCCTGCGCAGCAACGTATTCACGCAAGGCTGCTTCGGGCTGAGCTAATTTATCTCTGCGAACTTCGGCATGTTTAGTCGCAACTATTTTTGCAAGAATATCTTGGTCGGCAGTGCTCATGATGAAGCCTTGGCGTGTGATGCCTCGTTTACTGTTGGTCTGTTAGCGTCTTTTGCGAACAATTGAATGAATCCGTTTAATCTTCTTTCTGCCTCACCCGAATCAATTGCTGCGCATGCCATCTCTACGCCTGATTTAAGCGTTGCGGCTAGATCAGCCGCGTACAGGGCTGCTCCGGCATTCAGCAAAACAATATCGCGTGCCGGTCCCAATTCACCTGCTAATACCCCTCGAATCATCTGCGCAGATTGTTGGGCATCGTCTACTTTAAGCTTAGTGAGCGGTGATACCGCTACGCCCAACTCTTGCGGGGTAACCATGTATTCTCTCACCACGCCATCTTTTAATTCTGCAATACGACTGGGGCCTGAAAGCGTTATTTCATCAAGGCCATCCAAGCCATGAACGACTAAGACATGTTTACTACCCAGCGCTTTCAAAACATGCGCCATGAGTCCTGTTAGTGACTCGGCATAGACCCCTAGCACCTGATTCGGCGCACCCGCAGGATTGGTGAGCGGCCCCAGTAAATTAAAGACCGTTCGCACGCCTAATTCTCTGCGAACAGGAGCAGCGTGCTTCATGGCGGCATGATGCTGAGGTGCAAACATGAAGCCCACCCCCAGCGTATTCAGGCTTTCGGCTACCCTCTCTGGGGTGGCTTTACTCAGATCGGCGCCTAGCGCTTCGAGAACATCTGCGCTCCCTGTTTTAGAAGAAACCGAACGACCACCATGCTTGGCCACTTTTGCTCCGGCGGCCGCAGCCACGAATGCCGCCGTTGTAGAGATATTGAATGTACTCAGGCCATCTCCACCCGTTCCGCAGGTATCTACTAACCCATCGTGATTGCCTACTTCTACGCGTGCCGAGAGTTCGCGCATCACTTCCGCAGCGGCGGCAACCTCTGTCACCGTTTCGCCCTTGGCTCTGAGAGCAACAATCAACGCGGCAGTTTGCGTTGCGGGCAATTCGCCCGACATCACTGCGCGCATGAGAGCGAGCATGTCATCGCGGCTTAGGTCTTCTTTATGGATGAGCCGATCCAGCGTGCGGCTCGGCATGAATGACAAGGTCATTGTGATGAACCCACCTCAACTAATTTGAAGTCATGGGTGATTTCAGCCGTAGCGCCTAACATGATGGAAGCTGAACAATATTTTTCAGCAGAAAGATCAATCGCACGTTTCACCACATCAGGTTTGAGTTGGTGGCCGGTTACCGTAAAGTGCATGTGAATTTTAGTGAAAACTTTAGGATCGGTTTCAGCGCGTTCTGCGGTGATATCCACTTCACACCCCCGCACATCAGCACGACTTTTCTTCAAAATCATCATCACATCAAAACTGGTGCAACCCCCTGTCCCCATGAGCACCATTTCCATGGGGCGCGGCCCCAAATTTCGCCCGCCGGCTTCAGGTGCGCCATCCACCACCACGGCATGACCGCTTCCTGATTCGGTGAGGAAGCTCATGCCTTCAATCCATTTTACGCGTGCTTTCATGGCGCCTAATACTCTGATTGTTGAGAGCGGTCATTATAAACCCAGCTCAGTTCCAGAGCTTACATTGCGGTAGTGTGACTAGTGCTGAACGACCCAATCTTCAATCATGAGATTAGGGTAATCTGCAAAGTCTGCGGGATTATGCGTCACTAATGTGGCCCCATAGCACAAGGCGTGTGCACCGATCAGCCGATCCAAAGCATTGCGCTTTCGGTCCCGAACGAATGAGCGCATCTGTCCGTAAACTTTAGCCGCATGGGTATCAAAGGGTATAACAGGTAAGAGTTGAGTGACTTTATCCAGGACCCATTCATCTGCTTCTCGATTTGTACTTCTGATTTCTATTCCTGCTCTGATCTCCGCATAGGTCACGACGGACATCACCGCTTCGCCTTTCTTCATTTTAGAGAGTCGACGCGTTAAATTTTGCACCTCGTTGTTCATCATATAAATCACAATATTCGTATCTAACATATACAACATCCTGCTTATCCTTGCGTTTCGGGAAGGGCAAGCAAATCCCAATCTCGTTCGGGCTCTTCCATGAAATCTCGCCCTTCAGCCATTAAGCCCGGAGTGAACTGTGCAAACAACCCAGCTAGTTCAGAGAGCGTTTTAGTTTCAAACGGCCTAATCACCAAAGTTTCACCCACTTTTTCAATGATCACCTCCTTACCTGCCTCAGTTAAATCCGTAAGTTCTTTGGGGATGCGAACTGCAAGAGAGTTACCGCTCTTGAACACTTTGGTTATCATGCCAAATCCCGATAATATATATGGTATATACATACTCTCATCCTCAAATCTAAAAATCAATACACCTTGCGCCGAATATCTCAAAATGCCAGCCACAATTTTGAATCATTGCGCCGAGGTACTTTGTTTAGAACAGGCTAAAAATTTTACCCTTCAATAAAAAGCCCCTTCCAATGCGGGCATCAAAAGAATTGGAATGATCCAATTCAAGCAAAGCCGAAAACTTTTGCAGGAGGTAAAAGACTTACAGTTTGAAGAAGGATTTGATAGCGTTGAACACGCTTGAAGTGGCAACGGGGGTAGCTTGTTGGGTGTTCTTACTGGCGTCGATCTTGGCGGCATTGGCACGTAACCTGGCATCAATGACATCGGCCACCGTTTCGGCAAACGATTGATTGCGCTGAAATAGCCCAGCAACCGTTTCTTTTCCGATTTCGAGCACTATGGAGTTATCCCGCGCCACAATGGTTGCAGAGCGAGGCGCCCCAGTGAAAAGAGACATTTCGCCAAAGAAATCGCCGGGCCAAAGACTAGCAACCGCCTGCGGCTTACCATCAACTTCAATCATCACTTCAAAGCCGCCCTCTAGCACCACGAACATGCTTTCACCGGCATCTCCCGCATTGAAAATAGGGGCGTTTTTCCCAACTTTACGAGATGCGGTCATTTGGCCAATCAGCTTAAGCTCATCGGGAGACAAGAAAAAGAAGAAAGGCAGCATAGATATGGCTCTGGCCCTAGTGCGCGCTTCAACCTGCTCGCTGGATTCAGGTGAAGCCTCATGATCCTGTTGAATCACTTGGCTTTGGTGATTAATGCTCACCACACTGATCCCTGCCACCTTCAAGAATTTAAGACTGTTTTTTAGAAGATGATTGATGGGAGTGAGATTAAATTTTTCAGGGGCTAATGTAAACGCTGTGGTGAAGGTGATGAGGCCATCGTTGATCGCTGATATGCGTGCAGTGGGCGCCGGAGAAGCGTTAATGATCCCGTCGCTGACGGCTTTATTCGCTACGTTTTGCAAGACGGTTAACACCCGCTCCTGATCCACGCTGATATCTAATTGAACTTTGGCAGAGTGCCAGGCTACGTTGGTGGGGCGTGTTAGGTTCACCACCGTAACCATCGAGAACTCACTATTCGGGATCAGTATTCCAATACCGTCGCCATCTACCAGAGCGGTAAGACGCCAGTTGAATTCGATGAACTGTGCCTTGTAATCCCGCCCTTTGTGTTGAAACTGCAACCAATCGCCAGACTGAATACTGGAATCTAAGGCAAGTGCAATGCCACAAAACAAGTCTGACACCAAGCCGCGCAGTGCCAAACCCACTACAAAACCTAGAACACCGGTAGCAGCAAGGAAAGTTTCTAGGGGTTGCTTGAACACATAGTTCATGCCCGCCAAGGCAAGTACTACATAGATCAGGATGACGATGATGTGTAGCGCCAACTTTGGCACAACACGCCGATCTGCCTGTGCTTGGGCTTTGCCATGAATGAACCAAATCACCCGCGCAATTAAATAGGCCAACGCCACAAACTGCACGAACTGCACCACCTTGGCCGGTAGATCAGTCACCGCAATATTATCTGCCGGCAACCACCACCATGAACTTGGATGAAATAGAAGCAGATACGCCAGCAACCCCAGGTTGAGGGCTATTGGGAGCGCTAATTGCTGAAGTATTTTTTTTTGGCGTGCCATTCAGAGATGGAAAGTTATGATCAGTTTGCATTATCGCCTGCTCACGCTCAGATTCAAAATCAATTCAGCGCTCACAAAACGAAAAGCCCGCTGTGTTTCCACAGCGGGCTCTTATCCTACGCACTCATCACAAACTGGCTGGGCCAGCAGGGGATTAGAACTTGGTACGCATACCGAAGCCAACAACAGA
>CAIVHB010000157.1 GCA_903905585.1 uncultured Ferrovum sp.
AGCAGTAAAAAGTAAAAATTAGTCATTTACACAGGACCAAAATACGGCAAAATACAGGTGCCGAAACAGACAGAATTAAGGGGCTAAAGTGGATCCATTAGAGGCGATCCTGGGTGGCTCCATTAAAGCGATCCCTGACAGCTCTTGAGAGATCAGAGTCGAAAGACTATTTAGAGAGAGATTCGCAAGGGAATAACAGTCAATTTGCGTGGGTAGAAAATCTATTACCCGTAAAAGACAAAGCGCTTACCGAAGAGTTAGATAAAGAAATCTGGGATCGACTTAGTTCGCGTTATTTAGAAAATATGTGGCTTGCAGTGCCTGACATCGTTGACTGGAGTCAGGTTACAGGTTTTAGTTATGCCCCCTCCTCCCCTGAAATACACAGTGAATCCAATCTTGACCTAGCAAAATTTCTGTCAACGCTTCGAGATGACGCCACCCTTGAGACAGTCAAGAGGAAAGAAATCCTCATGCTTCTGGCTAGTGGCGTACCTGCACAGCGATTTAGCGCCTTTAAATGTATTTATGCTGAGGTCAAAAAACACACGGACCTTTTCATATTGCATGTAGGCACTTGGTTTAGAGTCAAGGCATCCTTTCAGCATGCTGTCGAAAATTATTTCAATTTTTTGCCACGCAAGCAGTTTGCTCCACCGTTTGTGGAATATGACCATGCCGGCGAAGGTGCTTACAACGAAGCTGTTTGCGCTGAAAGCTCACAAACTCATGGAATGCTTGACCGTCAACTTGTCAAGTTTGGTGGAACCTATGACAAGATTGAAGTGTGCGACATTCTTAAAGCTCCACCTGAAGGCTCACCTAAGGGGATTGAATTCATCCATGTTAAACGTGGGCGTAGCTCTGCTAATTTGAGTCATCTTTTCTCACAAGGACTGGTTGCATCGACTCTACTTGTAAGGGAGAGTAACTTTGTTGCTGAAGTGAACAAACAGCTTGTGAACCTAGACTTGCCAAAGTTGCCGAATAAGTTTTCCGCTATCGGCAACGAAGTAGTTTTCGCGATTATTCATGGACCAGTTGGGACAAAACTTGACATTCCATTCTTTAGCAAAGTAACTCTGCAAAACTGTGGAAAATCAATCTCAGCTTTCGGCTATTCGGTTAGCTTGATGCATATTCCAGAGTCTGACAACCATATTGCAGCTGTAGCAGCAAAGGCTGCCGAGAAAAAAGCGGCAAAGAAAAAAGCCGTAAAAAAATAACCGTTATGACCGAAGCAGCCCCCAACATTGCCAACGTTGTACGCAACGTCTTCCTAGTGCCGCACGAATTTTCAAAAAGCGCAAAGCCGTTAACGGACCTTGCTCCTTCACTACCGGATGGTCTTCGTCAAATTGCCTTGGCGTTTTCCGATAGCCTCCATGGCGTAATCCGGACCCTTAGCATCCCATTTCACTACAGTTACTCTGAGGTACATAGTCTTCATTGGCAACGATTTCTCATGGCTGAGCGCATCCGCGCTCGTGGAATTGAAAACGAAAAAGAGCGCGAGCCGACTGCTCTAAAGATCGCAAAGGAAAAATTCGCCGAGTACCTTCAAGGAGAAGGACGAGAGGTCTTAATTGATGATGTCTTAGCCCGTTTAAAAGCGCTTCATGACGAATCAGAGTCATTGGCAGCCGCTAGAGAATTGACGCGGCAAGGAGTTGTTTTGGTTTGGAGCGCTGTCGAGGTTCTTGCTCGCGATAGCTTTGTATTCCTTCTTAATCGTCGTCCTATTCTTGCCGAACAACTACTTGCAGAGCAGGCGAATCGCAAGCGTTTTTCCGTCGATAGGATCGATTGGCAAACTCTTGCAGCCTATGGCTATGACCTGTCGGAAAACCTAGGAACTTTTCTTATCTCGAAAGCGGATTTAACGAACGTTCCAGCAATCCGCGACGCCTATGGGGCACTCTTCCCTACAGCAGTTGAGTTGGGAAGTAGGCTGGCTGATCGTCGACTTTGGGACTTATGTCAAAAACGCAATCTGATAGTTCATAGGCGCGGCATTGTGGATCAACAGTACCTTACGAACACTGGAGACACACTACCACTCGGCGCAGACCTTTGGATTAACCCGAATGAAGTCGAGGATCTTTTGGAGGCTGGGCTATACATTGGGACAGAGATCATCTCAGAGGTCGCAAATGCCAACTAAACCATCCTTCGTGCAAAAACTGCGCGAGGCCGAGCTTTTGGGAGCTTCAACCTAAATTCTGTGTGGTCGCTTTAAAGCGAGACGCTTGAAGGCAATCAGTCTAAAGCTGCCTCTATGTCTGCTTATTGCGCAAAACTACAAGACTCGGATAATATTTAGCCATAGGGAGAACGCACATGTCAATCAAACCTGGCCCCAAACCAATTGCCAAATCAACAGGCAAGCCTGATCAACGTCGGCGCGACAACAAAGAGACGCCGAAGAACACGCCCGAGCTCAAGCCTCACAAACACAAAAAAGGCGATTGATCTTATGCCTCTTGCGTCAAAGCATTTGACGCAAGGCCAGCAGGCGAAGCAAGTAGTTTTGGAGCTGGCTGACCCCACGCCAAGCCTCTAGCCAAGCTAGACAGCGGCAAAATTCAAAACCTTGTCCTGCCCTTGTAAAAACATCGTTTTTTTTGCTATACTGTCGTTCTCTGTAAAGCGCAATGCTCTACGCACCAAATATTCCTCGATAGCTCAGTTGGTAGAGCGCCGGACTGTTAACTCCGCAGAAACAGTTCCTTACTAAAAAATACCCCTAAAAAACCCATATAAATCAACGATTTATAGACTATATTTAACCTAAAGTATCAATTACACGGTTATTACACGAATACTTCGTAG
>CAIVHB010000158.1 GCA_903905585.1 uncultured Ferrovum sp.
GGCTTCGAGGTCTTGATCGAGACCGCACTGGGTATGGCCAACGTGGAGGCCATTGCACAATCTAGTCGTCGCTTAGAAGCGATGTCTTTTGGTGTGGCTGATTACGCAGCTTCTACGCGTGCGCGCACTACCGTGATTGGTGGAGTGAATAAAGACTCAGTTGTTTTATCAGACAAAGATGCGGATGGAAATCGCAGCAGCTTCTGGACTGATCCCTGGCACGCAGCTCAGACCCGCATGATGGTCGCTTGCCGTGCTTATGGCCTGCGCCCCATTGATGGCCCCTTTGGTGATTTTGGTGATCCTGATGGTTATTTGTCTGCCGCTAACCGTGCAGCGGTCTTGGGTTACGAAGGGAAGTGGGCGATTCATCCTTCACAAATCGAATTGGCTAATCAAGTCTTCACGCCTTCAGAAGCGGAAGTCACTAAGGCGCATCGCATTATGGAAGCCATGGCTGAGGCTGCTCGGGCGGGTAAGGGAGCCGTCAGTTTAGACGGCCGCTTAATCGACATTGCCAGTATTCGTATGGCTGAGGCGCTGATCGCTAAAGCAGAACAAATCGCCAGCAGCAAAAAGTAAGCATTCTCGTTTTCTCCTCTCTCCGCGAGGCCCACAAGGCATCTCGCGGAGTGGACTTCAGCCGAGGCCTCTCCCCCCTCGCCGAGAACCGCAATGCCACGTATTATTGCAAATCCAAGTTTTAACTTTGGATTTGCATAAAATGATTCCTCGATCTGCTTCCACTTCCTTAGCGCGCCTTGCCAAAGGTTTTCCCATCCTAGCCCTGACCGGCCCCCGCCAGTCTGGAAAGACTACGCTCGCTAAAGCTGCTTTTGCAAACAAGCCTTACGTTTCTCTAGAAAACCCAGATGAACAAGACTTTGTTGAACGGGACCCCAAAGCTTTTTTGGCGCGCTTCGAGCGCGGGGCGATTCTGGATGAAATTCAGCGTTCCCCCGCCTTGTTTTCATGGTTGCAAGGGGAAGCGGATAGACGTGGGCGTATGGGAGAATTCGTCATTACGGGGTCTGCTCAATTTGACTTACTATCAGGCGTCACGCAGTCCCTTGCAGGTCGTGTAGGCCGGATTGAGCTTTTGCCCTTATCAGCACATGAACTGGCTGCTGCAAACAAACTGCCTAATACGATTGAAGCCATGCTGTTGAGTGGAGCCTACCCCGCACTATTTGACCGAGACTTATCAACAGGAGATTGGTTTCCAAACTATGTCACGACCTATTTGGAACGGGACGTACGCCAACTATTAGCGGTACGCGATCTATCGCAATTTCAACGTTTTATACGCATGTGTGCTGCCCGATCAGGACAATTATTAAACTTGACTTCCCTGAGTGCTGATTGTGGCATATCGGCTGTGACTGCTAGACAGTGGTTATCTGTGCTGGAAGCGAGCTATCTTGTCACGCTCCTTAGGCCTTATCACCGCAATTTCGGAAAACGGCTGGTCAAATCCCCTAAGTTATATTTTCTGGATGTAGGCCTCATGGCTTGGTTGCTCGGTATCCGTGATGCTGCCAGCATCCAAAACCATGCGTCCCGAGGGGCATTGTTTGAAACCTATGTGGTGGGCGAGTTTATCAAGCAACGCTTCAATGCAGGTCAACCGGTTGATCTCTATTTTTGGCGCGACAGTGCAGGCCATGAAATCGACCTGCTTATCGAAACCCCGCAAGGCCTAAAGGCAGTTGAAATCAAATCAGGTACCACCTTTGCCTCCGACTGGCCTGATTCAATCAGAAAATGGCAAACATTTTCTAAAGAAGAAACGCTTACCCCCACGATCATTTTTGGCGGTGAAGGCGACTATATGCGGCAGGGTTGCGCAGTTTTGGGGTGGAGGGAAGCGCTCACTCCACCGTAACGCTTTTCGCGAGGTTGCGGGGTTTGTCTACGTCGGTACCCTTCTGCAAAGCGGTGTGGTAGGCCAAGAGTTGGAGGGGGATGACGTGCAGCACGGGGCTTAAGATGCCTTCGTGGTCTGGCATGCGAATGACATGGACGCCGGGTTCTGCTTTGAAGTGACTGTCGTTATCAGCTAAAACGTAAAGTTCACCGCCACGCGCCTTCACTTCTTGCAAATTGCTTTTGAGCTTCTCTAGTAAAGCGTCATTCGGTGCAATCGCAATCACTGGCATATTGGCATCTACCAATGCCAAGGGCCCATGTTTTAACTCGCCTGCAGGATACGCTTCGGCGTGAATATATGAGATCTCCTTAAGCTTCAAAGACCCTTCTAAAGCGATGGGGTAATGTACTCCGCGTCCCAGGAATAGGGCGTGGTCCTTGTCAGCAAAACGTTCGGCCCATGCAGCGATCTGTGGTTCAAGATTCAGAACGTGTTGAGCTTTGGCTGGTAAGCGACGGAGGTCATCAAGATATTCAGCTTCTTGTTCATGTCCAATTGCTCCTCGCACTTTTGCAAGAGTGATGGTGAGCGTAAATAATGCAGCAAGCTGAGTGGTGAAAGCTTTAGTTGAGGCCACACCAATTTCCATTCCTGCACGAGTCAGATAACTGAGTCCGGAAGCACGAACAATAGCGCTTTCGGGTACATTGCAGATCGCCAAGGATTTGACATGCCCCTGAGACTGAGCATGCTTCAGTGCTGCTAAAGTATCGGCAGTTTCACCTGATTGCGAGATTGTTACGATCAGCGTTCGTGGATTGCGCACGGTATTACGATAACGATATTCACTCGCAACTTCAGCATTACAAGGCAGTTGAGCAATAGACTCTATCCAGTATCGTGCTACAAGACCTGCATAAAAGCTGGTTCCGCAAGCTAGGATAGTTACGCTATCCACATCTTTAAGAATTTCTGTTGCCCCTGCGCCAAATAAATCAGGGGAAAAGCCAAGTTGGAGCGTGCTTTCAATGGTGTCGCCTATAGCACGAGGTTGCTCTGCAATTTCCTTTTGCATGAAATGGCGGTATGGACCCAGTTCAGCGGTCTCGCTAGAGAGTTCGCTCAGGTGCACCAAGCGCGTGACTTCATGATCGTCACGATCAAATACTCGGTAACCCATGAGGCTAATCTCTGCGACATCGCCTTCTTCAAGATAAACCATTTTCTGTGTGACAGGGAGCAGGGCCGACGCATCAGAGGCCACAAAATGTTCCTCAATACCAACGCCTAACAGTAAGGGGCTGCCTTTGCGGGCGCACACCAAACGATCGGGTTCATCAGGAATGATACAGGCGATTGCATAGGCCCCATGTAATCGAGGTACAGCTAGACGAACTGCGCGACCTAGGTCACGTTCTTTCTTCCAGAAGAGATGAACAAGGTGTGCAATGACCTCGGTGTCGGTATCAGAGGTGAAAATATATCCCGCATCCTGGAGCTCTGAACGCAAGGCTTCATGATTTTCAATGATGCCGTTATGCACCACACATAAATCATCTAAGCTGATATGAGGATGCGCATTGCGTTCACTGGGTGCGCCATGGGTGGCCCAGCGGGTATGTGCAATGCCTAAATTCCCGCGAACGTGTTGTTCCCTTGTATCCGCTGATAATTGGCCTACGCGCCCAACACTTCGCACACGCTTTAATCCATGTTCAGTGAGAACGGCAATTCCAGCAGAGTCATAGCCCCGATACTCGAGGCGCTTCAAACCTTCAAGCAGAATAGGAACGACATTTCGTTGGGCAACTGCTCCGACAATTCCGCACATAGTGACTCAAACATAACAAGACTAAAGCGCTATTCTGCCAGAGCGCGAGCGGTGTCAGGGGTTCAAAAGCACTGAAATCACGCGACTCAATTAAAGAAATAGGGGGTTTTTGACGATGTACTTAAGGCTTGCCCTTATTTTTAACTAGGTAGCATGGGGCTCAATTACTCCGTCCGGGAACCGTATTTTGAATCTCCCCAACAAAACCAGGCGCGCTTTGTCGCGATTCATGACTGCTATAGGCAAGCTAAAATGCTTCCCTAACGCTACTTGGGAGGCGTTCGGCTTAACATTGGCTTTAGTGGGTTTGATGAGTGGCTTCGTTGGTGAGGCACTGGCCGTGAACGCCCCTCCCCCTGCAAATGTAGGCACACAATTTAATCAAGTTCCCAGCACCCCCCTGACACAACCTAAAATATCGCCTCAATTATTAATAGAACAGGATTCGGCTGTGGTGGAAGAACCCAGCAATCCCGATCTTACCAACATCCCAGTCCGTGAAATTAAAATCACAGATGCGAGTGTATTTAGCGAAAAAGAGCTGTTAGCTGTTTCCGGATATACCGGTCCAGGTGATCTCACTCTTAAGACGCTAAGATCATATGCCGGTCGTATCGCAGATTACTATCATCAAAAAGGTTATTTGCTCGCACAGGTCTACCTACCGGCACAAGATATTGTAAAAGGGGTTGTGAAAATTGCGGTGATCGAAGGTCGCTTCGGTGCAGTAACGGTGCGAAACGAAACAGGTTTTGCTGATGCATTATTAACTGAGGTGCTATATGGATTGCGCAGCGGCGATCCAGTTTCGGTCTCGTCTTTAGAGAGTAGATTGTTGCTGCTTTCAGATATTCCTGGAATGAACGTGAAATCTACTTTTGTGCCGGGTCGCGATCCGGGTACATCGGATCTGTTTGTGACTGCCACGCCAGGTGATTTGATTAATGGAAACATCAGTGCGGATAATGCGGGCAACACTTACAGCGGTAAAAATCGAGCCATTGCATCCGTGAATATCAATAACCCTAGTGGATATGGTGACGTGATTTCACTGCGCGGAATGTCAACGTTTAATGGCCTTAATTATGGACGTTTCGCCTATCAAATACAGTCTAATCGTTTCAAATTGGGTGCTGATTTATCCAAAATGGATTACAACCTCAATGATCCTTTCTCTGGGGTGAATGGCAATGGAACGACATCTAACTTTTTTGGAAGCTATGCGCTTGTAAGGTCACGACAAAATAATCTTTACTTGCAGCTCGCTTATGAATCAAAAATATTGAGAGATGCTCTCTCAACTAAGCGAGTGAATTTACTGACAGCAACCCTGAGTGGAGATCGAAGAGATGCCATTTTGGGTAAAGAAGGCACATCTAACTTCTCATTAGCATTGGCTGCAGGGCGCTTAAATATTGAATCTTCAGCGGATCTGATTGCTGATCAGGCTTCGACAGGAGCGCATATGAATGGTCGCTTCAGCAGGGTTGGAATGAGCCTCACGCGATTACAAACCTTGAACGACAAGACTAATTTATATGTTTCCTTACGCGGCCAAGGTTCTTCAAACAATATGGACGTCTCTGAGAAGTTTTCATTGGGGGGTGCCAACAGTGTTCGCGCCTATCCCGAGGGAGAAGCTTATGGTGATATTGGGTACATCCTCACCATGGAACTGCGCAGAAAGCTCGGGGATGTCGTTGGGCTTCCTGGCGAATTTCAGGCGATTACTTTCCTAGATACGGGTACCGATTTGCTTTATAAGAGTCTCGATGCAGCGAATAGCCTACTCGTCACCTCTACGGGCAACCGACGCACTCTGACGGGAGTTGGAGTGGGATTAGATTGGTCAGATGGTGCAGATACAAGTATTCGAGCGTCCTACGCCCATAGACTCGGTGCTGCTGCAGCGACTTCGATCTCTAATGCTTCGGGTGGCCAATTTTGGATTCAAGGGTCTCAGAATTTCTAAAAGTGAATTTCTGACCGCAGATCTGCCAAGCCCTAGTAATATAGTGTTTTGCTCAGGCTAAAAAAAATGCGAACTTCTGCCCTTTGCTTATCCACTATAGTTCTTTTATCTCATCTTGTTGTTGCCGCTGAGGCACCAAAGTCAGATTGGGTGCAAATTCCAGTTAAAGACCCCAATCGCGCTTTTTTCCTGGATCAAGCTTCCGTTCACGTTGATAAAGGCGAGGTATTCTTCTGGGACAGAATTGTGTTCCAGCAACCTACGCAAATGGATGAAGCTAGCGGGCGCATGATCAAAGAAAAACGAATTTTGCATCGCGCCGATTGTAAGACTCAAGAATGGAGCGTGGTGCGCGGAGCGATCTTTGACGAGCAGGGTCAGTTTTTGGAAGCCCTGACCCCCAGTAAGGAAAGCGCCCCTAAGTCTTCTGTAAAGCTAGGTACCGTTGCGGCTTTAGAGCTTGCAAAAATCTGTAAGCAGGCGGGTTTTGATGATGCTGATAATAGAGTCTTAAGAATAGGGCCTCAAAATATTGAGGGGTCTAGGTAGACTTAGTATTTGTCGCTGCTGCCTGCATATTTGATTGTTTACGTTCTTCAATTAATTCCATAATCACCTCTCGCATGTCTTTGTTTCTTTCAAGCAAGTGATCAAAGTCTAGCGCTGAAAGACTGAGTAGCTTACATGTTTCCTTCGCTCGGATCGTTGCTGAACGGACAGTGTTTTCTATCAACGCCATTTCTCCAAAAAGCTTCCCTTCTCCCATTGTTATTCGAGCGTTTGGCAGTTCAACTTCTACGCTTCCCTTAGCAATGAAAAACATCGCTTGCGCCTCATCCCCTTTGCGCACAATGACTGCGCCTCGTTCATAGGTCTCTGATTTTAGGCAATTCACAATATCAGAAAGAGAGGTCGCATCTAATTGAGAAAAAAGCGGGACATGCGCAACCATATGCCAACTGACGAGAAAGTCACGTTGGCTTACTTCGCGTTCAAAGGCAGTCGCTACAATCACAACAGGCAAGGCAGACATAATGAGTCCTACGACTGCTGTGACACCACCTAGCATCTGACCTAAAGGGGTGATGGGGGTAACATCACCGTATCCTACCGTTGTGATCGTGATTATTGCCCACCACATTGCCAGTGGTATGGATCCCATTTTATCGGGCTGTGCATCACGCTCAATGGCATACATTGCTGAAGCCATGAGTAGAACAATACCAATTAAGATGAGCAAGCTGCCTAGCAGTGCGCGTCTTTCTGAATATATGGCATTGGTTAGACTTACCATTGCAGGGGAATAACGTCCCAGCTTGAAGAAGCGAAGTAACCTAAAAGAGATTAATAATGGTAAGTCGTATCCAAATAGATCGAAGTAAAAAGGTGCAATGGCGAGTAGATCGATGATCGCATAGCCAGAAATAATAAATTGCAATCGAGCTAATTGAGGGTGCAGATTGCCTCGAAAGCCATGCTCTGGGGCAGACCAAATTCTGAGTAAATATTCTAAAGAAAAAAATGCCACCGAAAAAACTTCAAATAAATAGAACGCACGACCATACTGCGCATGCAAGCTTGGTACGGTGTCAATTACTCCGATCAAAACGCTAAGAACAATCAGCAAAACCAGCGCTGCATGAGACCAGTCTGCGATGGATATTCCGGCTCCACCTGGTTCTAACCAGAGATGTATACGGTAGCGAAGAGAACGGTTTTTTAGGCGTGACATAGTTTCTGAGAGAAATAAACTTGTGTAATCTGAACAGTCCCGGTCTGTTTGGTCAAGTAGCTAGACATTGACATTCAGAGTCCCAACGATTCTATCTGGCTAATGAGTGGTAATAGATTTAAATGCGTTGCTGTACGGAGCGCTTTTGCGGCTTCACGCTGGTCTTTAAAATTGTCTTGTTGCCAATCGGAGTTCTGCGCAACTGCGACTACATTTCCATCCTCACACCAAGGCAACAAACGAAATCCGTTTTCAAATACTTTCAACAGGTTTCGTTTTGTTGTGGCATGACTTTTGTGAAGTGTCAGTAGGTTGCAGGCAAGCATTCCATGGGTTCTTAGGTGGCGGCTACAACTCAGATAGAAGGGTTCGGATTCTAGTTTGTGGGCTCTTGCGTTGTGGTCGAATCCATCAACAAGAATCAAATCGTAATGCGTTTTATCTTGTTCTAGAAATTTGACTCCATCTGAAATTTCAATGGTCAGCCTCTGGTTGGCTTGGGGGACTTTAAAGTGATGATGCGCAGCATGAACAACTTGAGGGTCAATTTCAACCACAGTCATTCGACATTGTGGGCGATAGCGATATAAAAATTTCAGCATGGATCCAGAGCCTAACCCAATCATCAGAACTTGCTCGGGCCAATCCTGTTGATCAAAATGCAAAAGTGGCCACATCATATGTTGGGTGTATTCGAGCTCGAGTGACCAAGGTCGCGCGATGCGCATCGAGCCTTGAATCCAAGGCGTGCCGAAGTGCAGACTTCTTACGCCTGATTCTTCGCTGATTTCAATAGGCACGTGTTTACCTAACTTTTTCAGCGAGCAGAAAAATTACAATGGGGAATGATGAGTGATCAAATTACCACCTATCGCTTCAAGTAGGGCTAATTCATCGATAGGTTTATTCAGGCAGCATTCAGCGCCCTCATTGATCACACGGCTTTCATTGCTCGGGCTGGGGTATCCCGTCATGGCAATGATTCGTATAGAGTAAGTCTCGGGGTTTTCCTTGATTTGTTTGCACACATCAAAGCCATTGAGTCGTGGCATCATCAAATCAAGCAATAAGATTTCTGGGTGAAAGCTTTGGATTTTCCAGCCTGCGTCAAATCCATCAAAAGCAGTTTCTGTGATTAGGTTATGGGTTGAAAGAAAGTCTTGCAGATAACGAGCAAGACTTTGGTTGTCATCGACAATGAGGACGCGTGCCTGAGCATGATCGTCGTGTTGGTGCCGCTCCATTGCAAAGCGTTCTACCTCAGAAACGAGAAAACGACGATGACCGCCTGGAGTGACTTCGGCCTTTAGCAAGCCACGCAGCGCCCATCCTCTAACCGTAATGGGGGATACAAGCAGTTTGTCTGCCACTTGCTGTGGAGTGAGATATCCCTTATCGCGCAAATCCAATTTGGTCATTGCCCCCTGTATTATTAGCTTACGGGTGATGTGGTTTAACGAGCGGTATTCAAAGGGAAATAAATTATATTTTGATTGTAACTCAAGCTAGCTCTAGTCAAAGAAACTATAAAGTCTTAATCGTAAGTGTATAAACAAATTAAGGAAATTCATTAAGTGCTGTCATTGATTCGTGCTCTTTATTGCAGGGGCAAAAGAATTTCAAGTTTGAGACAAGACGAATCAATAGTGTCAGCGGCCGCAGAAAGTCTCATGTCACCTTGAGATTGTCTTAACAGCCCTATGACCAAAGCCCAATTCCAATCTCGGTGCGCACTGTCTCGTGGCGGAAGAATGCGATTTGCTGCCGAGTTGAGTTCAGAAGATAAATCCATGTTTGGATGCAGTGTCGTGCCTAGACTTAAAAATTTCTGCGGGCTACTGCCGTGCTCAAGCAAGCAATTGACCATGGGGCCTGTCTCATATGTGAGCACCCACTCCGAGTTTTCTGCTTTAATATCATTGAGTTGAATTTCGGTGATAACCAGAAGGCGCGAAAGCGCTACCTTTGGTATTAAGGCATTGAGTTGAATAGCTTCGTCAGCCAATTTCATTAAATGCGCTTCTCGGGGGGGCGAGTTTAAGTCTTGTTTTGGAAATTCAGTATGAACATAGGATTGAACTGAACGAACAAGATTTTGAAGTTCTTGGTTTGCCAGTAAGACCTCATTATTCCAGCGCGCCAGCGTTTCAGGGTCAGGGGCTCCTCGGCCTAGCAGTTTAAGGAAGCCTTGTTGACTGGCCAAAAGGTTATTCATTTCATGGCACAAAATACGGGTGAACAACCCTAAGTCCACCATATCTTCTAACGCAGCCTCTTTTTTCATGGGTTTCCGTTAATATTCATATTCAACTAAAAAAACATCAAGCGATAAAGTGTATTCTGCCTCATCACTTCCTTATTTTGATCATTGAGCAATCAGTAGATGCCTGAGCAAGTAGATCACCCATACCTGGGAAGCATACCCTTGGATTTAAACCGACCTAAGTCTAGGGTAAGCGAGAACTTTCCCCTATGGGGCGGATTAATGATATTGGGGCTTCTTGGGACAGTTCTGATTTTTTTTGTGGTGCGTAATTTAGAAGATCAGACTGCTCGTTCAGATTTCGCTACTGTGGCAGAACAAAGATTGGTACTCATAGATTCAAGTATTCAGCGCTCAGTGGATACTGTATTGGCTGTGGGGGCCTACTTTGACGCAACATCTAGTATCTCTCGTACCCAATTCAAAAATCTGACTTCCCCGATTTTGGATCGTCATCCATCGCTGCAAGCGTTGGCATGGGATCCTGCGTTAATCCCAACGGAAGTTAAAAAATTAGAGGCTTTTACTCAGCGTGAAGGCTTTCAAGATTTTAATATTTTTGAACTAGGTGCTGATAAAAATAAACAAGCACTTTCACCCAGAAGTGAATATTTTCCGGTTTGGTTTATTGAGCCTTATAAGGGCAATGAAAAGGCTTTGGGTTTTGATTTGGGTTCTAATCCCGCTCGCATGACTGCCCTAGAAGCGGCAAGAAAACAGGGACGACCGATAGCAACTTCAAGAATTACGCTCGTTCAGGAAACAACAAAACAATTTGGGTTTTTGTTGTTCAGGCCAGTTTATGTCAACGCTATTTCGGTCGGTGCTCCCATTGCCCCTGGAATTGCTGCGCCTGCGGACATTGGACATTTAAAAGGCTTTATTTCAGGGGTTTTTCGAATAGGTCGAATGATAGAAATTCAGGATCAAAATAAAGATAAATCTGCTAAACCTATGCAGATTTATCTTTTTGATCAATATGGAAAGCCTGGAGAACAACTTCTCTATCCCCAAGACGGTATTGTTGATTCGGAAGATAAACTTCCAGAGATCAGCATTAAAAGGACTATTCAAGTGGGGGGGCGAACTTGGATTGTCGCTGCAATACCAGCCGGTAATGCCTATGCTGTGGATCGAACGACCAGTTGGCTGATGGCGTTGGCAGGATTGCTACTGACTGTGCTGGGAACTGCGTTGCAGAGGCAAACAGCAGGAAAAGAAAAATCAATTAGAGAAACAGTTGCTGAGCGCACGCAGGCGCTTCAAGACTCTGAGCAGCGCCTGATGCAAGCAAATCAAAAGGCTGAAAAAGCAAGCCAAATGAAGACTGTGTTTCTGGCCAGTATGAGCCATGAGTTTAGAACTCCCATGAATGCCGTGCTAGGGCTCCTTCATGTATTGAGCCGCACTCCCCTAGACGAATCTCAAAAAGACTATGTGAGCAAAATCAGCGGAGCTGCTAAAAGGCTTCTCAGGCTTATTGAGGATATTTTAGACGTGTCGCGTATTGAGGCAGGAAAGCTTTCTATTGAGCAGTCTCAGTTCAAAATTGAAACTGTATTCAGAGACGTTCTTGTAGCGGTATCACCTAAAATGAGCAACAGTCATGTGGAGTTGATTTTTGATATTGACCCTGGGCTCCCGGCTCAATTAATTGGGGATGCAATGCGTCTCACCCAAGTGATGGTGAATTTAGTCGACAACGCAGCCAAGTTTACTAGCGAAGGACAGATTATTGTTTCAGTTCGTGTCGAGATGGTTGCTGAACGACGCATGTACTTGCATGTTTCGGTAAAAGACAGCGGTGTGGGAATGCAACAGGAAGAGTGCGATCGCCTGTTTCAGCCCTTTGTTCAAGCTGAGAGCATGAACCGAAAAAAATTTGGTGGAACAGGATTAGGTCTGGCAATTTGCCGCCAACTCGTTGAGCTGATGGGAGGGGAGATTCAAGCTACTTCCGTGTTGGGGGAGGGAAGCCATTTTCAGTTTTCCATTCCTCTAGGAGTCTTTGATGCTCAAGTATTATGTGCTCAGAGCCCTGAACTTTTAGCGCAATCTGTTTTGTTACTCGAGTCGCATGAACTTGCTGGTGAGTCTTTGGAACGACTCTTGAAAGTGATGGGCGCCAAAGTCACGCGCGTAAATTCTGATCAATTAGCTCGAGCTGCAATAGAGGTGTTTGATGGCTCGCTGATGCTGATCGCTGAGGGGTTTCCCGAGGCAGATAGTTTGATCAAATTCGCTTTTACAAAAACTCATATGCGTTCGATCCTGTTATCTCCCCCTGGGGCCAGTGCGCGTGACTCTTATAAACATTTCGAAAAACCATTGTTGCCTCATACGATTCATGAAATTTTTGGTTCTAAACAAAAAAACGCCCAAGACCTTATTGCAAAGCCAGCCTCACCCTCCACACAGCGATTGGGAAAAGGTCAGGAGGAAGATTTCACTATCCAAGAAACTTCTAATGAGAATTTATTAGGACCTTCAGTTGAATCGATGGGCCCGGAATTTATTTCACAATTGCGTGCTCTTAAGGCGCTCCTTATTGCGGGGGATCCACAGGCAGAGGAGTGTGCACGCGAGCTGAAGCGGATGGCAAGTGGAACTGAGCTAGATAAGTTTGCGAATAGCTTGCTGATTCAGTGCAATAATTACGACTTTAAGAAGGCTATCACAAGTTTAGCCAAAGTCTTGCCACCAGAAGAACTGAAGGAAGATGAGGATTGATGGACGCCACCCAAGATCGCATATTGATTGTTGATGATGATCCGCTCAATGTCCGGGTATTGGTTGAATTACTTCGCTCACAGTTCAACCTTTCTATCGCCAGAGATGGTCAGGAAACTCTAGACCTTCTTGGTCGAAGCGTTCTTCCAGATTTAATTCTGCTGGATGTCATGATGCCTGGCATGGATGGATATGAAGTATGTCGACGTATCAAGGCCAACCCCATATTTAGCTCTGTTCCCATTATCTTTGTCACGGCTTTAAATCAGACCTTTGATGAAACTGCGGCATTTGATGTGGGCGGGGTTGATTTTATTAATAAGCCCATCGTACCTGCTGTCTTGCTTGCTCGTGTAAGGACACAGCTTGCCTTGCGACGCAGTGAGCTGCGTCTCATCCAACAAAACACCCATTTAGATGATCTGGTTACAGAACGCACACGTGAGCTGGCTCAAACTCAGGATGTCATGATTAGAGCGCTTGCTTGCCTCTGTGAAATTCGTGACAACGAGACGCTTAACCATCTTCGCCGAATGCAGCATTATGTTGCGGCTTTAGCCCGTGCAATAGAAAAGCATCCTGCTTTTTCTGGTCAAGTGAATGAGCTATTTATCGAGCGACTTTTTCGCTCGGCGCCTCTGCACGATATTGGTAAGGTTGGGTTGTCTGATGCGATCTTGACTAAAAATGGTTCCTTGACACTGGAGGAGCAGCAGGAGATGCAGCGACATCCAACTATAGGACGTGAAGCCATTATGAAGTCATTGGCTTCTGAGAACGCAGAGGAAATTGATTTTCTGACTGTGGCAGTGGATCTGATTGGGTCGCATCATGAATGTTGGGATGGCAGTGGTTATCCAGATGGTTTATCCGATGAGAGTATTCCGCTTGCCGGGAGAATTCTGTGTGTGGCGGATTGTTACGATGAAGCGTTGACTGAGGGTGTTTACAATGCCCCAGGAGCCCATCAGATGGCAGTGGAGCGAATTCGAGAATCTTCGGGTCGACGATTTGATCCCAGACTGGTTTCAGCGTTTTTATCAGTTGCTGAAGAGTTTCAGCTGATTGCTGACCACTTCCCAGACCCTATCGAAATGGACAGCAGAGTGTAAACATGAATGAAATTGAAGATCAGTCCCCCGTTGAGGAAATAGCGAGGGTAGAACGACAATATACCTCCCGAAAACTCTCTGCTGCTAATCAAGAAACACTATCACTAGGTGGGCTATACACTAAGGTACGTCGCATTGTTCTACAACCCATTCTTCAAGGAAGTGAGCAACAATATGCTTCAGTTCCTATAGGAACAATTGACGGTGTTAGCCTGATCGTGGCGTGGCCTTCAGATGCAGATGGCTTGCTTCCTTTGAAGCAACATCAGGAAGTGAAAGTAAAGTTTTTTTATGAACTCAATTTGATGATGTTCAATTCCAGCATACAGTCACTGGTTTTTCAGCCTAGACCGCATATACATTTGGAATGGCCAAGAGAGGTCTCTAGTGTTGAAGTGCGTGATGTCAGTCGCATAAAAGTAGATCGCCCTTCCTCATTTAATCCAACCCCTTCGGATGATATGCATACCCCCATGCCTGTCATTGGAAAAATACTGGATATTTCTCATCAGGGGGCGGGCTTCTTTTGCGAGCAGGATAAGTTATCTATTGGCGATGAAGGCTCCTTGCTGATCGCAATATGGCCTGATAAAGATCAGCCCCCCATTCCGTTTCGTTCGAAGGCAGTTGTTGCAGCTTGCAATGAGGTAAAGCGCATGTCTCCGCCGGGTTGGATATATGGATTGGAGTTTCCCAGCCTCACAACCCAAGAGCGTCTGTTCATTTGGGCACTCATGGGCGAGACACTTGAAGCGCGTCGCGAGATTTAAGTGTCATGAAGGTTTTTATGGGTCCGAATCATAACGAAACTCTAGACTATGCGCGTGCTAGAAATGTGCGTGAAGCCTTGGCAGAAGATATAGGGGTCGGAGATTGGACGGGGTTACTTTTGCCTCTAAATCAAAAAATTTCAGCCAAGGTGTGGGTGCGTGAAAACGCGATTTTATGTGGTCGTGATTGGTTCGAGGCCTGTCTTCTAACACTTGATCCTGCTGCCCAAATTGAATGGTCTTATTCCGAAGGCGCGCAGATGTCGAGAGAATCCGTTGTTGTGCAAGTGCTGGCGGATGCGCGTGCTTTGCTGGCGGCTGAACGGCCTGCACTTAATTTTTTGCAACTGCTTTCGGCTACCGCAACGCGAACGCATGAATTAGTGGGGCGGGTTAACGCCGTGTTGGGGCATGAACAACAATGCCTAGTCCTTGATACACGCAAAACTTTGCCGGGCTTAAGGCAAGCGCAAAAGTATGCAGTGCGAGTGGGCGGGGGCACTAATCAGCGCATGGCTTTATGGGATGGCATCCTCATTAAAGAAAACCATATTTCTGCTGCGGGTGGAATTACCAAGGCACTAGAATTGGCGAGGGATTTGCAAGCCGGGGTGAGTATTCAAATTGAGGTTGAATCATTACTTGAGTTGGAAGAAGCACTGAATTCTGGCGCTGAAAGCATCCTTCTGGATAATTTCAGTTTGGATCAGATGCGAGCAGCGGTGAAGATTAATCGAAGTCGTGCGATTCTTGAAGTGTCGGGAGGGGTCAACGAAGATACGATCTCTAACATTGCCCTGACTGGCGTAGATCGTATTTCTGTGGGTAGCCTCACCAAGGATGTTAAAGCTATAGATTATTCTTTGCGGGTGATTTGAGCCGAGTCCCAGCCGCCACCTAAGGCTTTAATTAAATAAACGGTAGCCAAAACTTGCTGGCCTTTGAGCTGTGTTCGGGTTCGCTCAGCCTGAATCAGAGATTGTTCAGCAATCACCATATCGTAACGTGTCCCCATTCCATCAGTTTGTTTTTTGCGTAAGAGATCAATTTGCTCACGCTCAGTTTTTAAGAGCGCATCTTGTTGTTGAATAGTTTCGTTCAAGGTTCTTGTGGCTTTGAGCGTGGTCTCCACTTCTGCCATACTAGAAAGAACCGTCGCTCGATAATTGGCGACGCTGGCTTCGTGAGCAGATTTGGCTGCAGCAACCGAAGACTCAGTTCTGCCGCCATCCAATAAAATCTGTGAGAGATTTAAACCCAGCGACCAGATCAGGCTTGGTGCATTAACCAGAGTATTAAGAACACTACTCTCGGCTCCAACTGATGCCCCCAAAGTTAAAGAGGGGTAACGCGCTGAGTTTGCGATTCCGATTTGTGCGCTTGCTTGGGCAACCGCGCGTTCGGCGCTGGCAATATCTGGTCTGCGTTCTAACAGATCAGAAGGTACCCCCGCATTCGGAGAGGGGATTTGCTCTGGTAAGGCACCAACTGGAAGCTCGAAGTTTTGGGGATTGGTATTGACTAAAACCGCAATCGCCATCAGTAAAGGATCCCTTTGGCCACGAAGGGTTGCAATCTGCACCTGAGTGACTTCTAAGGCGGCTTGAGCTGGGTTCAAATCATAGGCTGAAGCCTGACCTAGTAAAATGCGCCGGCGTAGCAAGCCAATGACTTCTTTCTCTAATTGCAGCATACGTGTTTGCCAAGCAATATCAGCATCAAGAGCGCGCAAACTAAAGTAGTTGCTAGCTAAATTAGCGGTGACTAAAAGTTTTAGGCTTTCTTGATCCGCTTCAATTTGGCCTGATGCAGCTTGAGCTGCCTCTAAAGTTGAACTTAAACGGCCAGATAAATCAGTTTCCCAGCGCACACTCGCAGAGGGAACAAAATCATTCAATGTGGTGGATACAGGAGCGACGTTAGGAGTGAGAGCGGGACGGTTAGCCGAGTTTCGGCTTCTTGTAGCAATAGGGTTGGCAGTGATGAGAGGCATAAAGGCAGAATCTGCATTGGCAGCAAGAGCCTTTGCTTGTTTTACGCGTGCAGCGGCAACTTGCAGATTCAGATTCTGCGCAGTGGCTTTTGTTTCTAGATCATTTAAAACTGAATCATGAAACACATACCACCAGTGACCTCGATTCGTCGCATCCGAGGGATGCGCCTCACGCCATGGGCCATCTGACCATTCTGTTGGAACTGAGGCCAATGATTGTTTGGGTGCAGATGGCGCGGAGGAACATGCGCTTAATGCTATAAGCAAGCTGATTGCCGTGATTTGAATGTAGCGCATTTATTTGGCTCCCTGCGGGGGGGGCGGTTTAGCGGCTGCTGTAGCCTCAACGTGGTCACCATCTGCGAGTGAATCGGGGGGGTTTAACACAATATGATCGGTAGGTTTAATCCCCGCAACGATCTCAATAGATTTACCTAAATCTCTTCCTAGGGTAATGGGCGCCAAACGTATATGGCCTTTTTCATCGACGACAGCTATGCGGGGACCTTCGGCGCGAAATAGCAGGCAATTGGCTGGCACGGACAAAATCTGTCCTGCACCAATCGGAAAAATAGCTTGGGCATACGCACCCGGCAGAAGTTTACCTTCGCGATTGTTTACGGTTACTTCAACCCGAAGCGTGCGCGTTGAAGGATCAAGGGCGTTTGCAGTGCGAGCAACTTGTGCTTTCATGCGTTCGCCTGCTGATTCGCTTTGCGTCACCTCAACCGTCATCCCAGGTTTGACCTGTGCGCTATAAGTTTGAGGCACATAGACCACCAGTTTTAAGGGGTCTGTCATGGCAATGCTGAATAAACTCTGATCAGGACTACTGGGTGAACCGCTCACAAGCTTGCCAATTTCTACGTTACGGCTGGTGATGACTCCTGTGAAGGGGGCATCTACCCTTTGAAAGCTTCTGAGACTTTCAAGGCGAGAGGCTTCGGCTTGGGTGGCGCTTTGTGCGGCAGTGAGTTGATCCACTGAAGCGCGTCGCTCCATCAGATCTTGTTCCGTCACCAGATCATCTTTGCGCAATTGCTCCCAGCGCTGCAAAGTCTGCTTTGCAAGCTGAAGGGTGACCGTGCTTTGGCGAACATTGGCTCGTGCTTGTTCCATTTGTCGGTCTAACTCGGGGGTTTGAATTTCAGCGAGGAGTTCCCCTTCTTTCACCCGAGACCCTATATCGTGGGCCCAATTTTTAACGTATCCCGTTGCTCGCGCATAGATTAAGGTTTCACGATTGCCCGCTAGTGTTCCAGGTAGCTGAATGGCTCTGCTTCCGTCTGACCCTGAAGGGGCAGGCAAGGTATAAGTCACAAAGGTTTTTTGTTGGCTTTCAGTCACCGCCCGGAGAGATTCAGCGTTTGCATGGCGAACCAAAAGTATACGAACAGAACCTAGAGCAAGGATACATCCCAATGCAGCAACGCTCATCAAACCCAAACGTGTTGCGTGTTGACGCTCCATTTTGGAAGGCTCTGGAATACTTGAACAATGTGGATCAGCCATGTTTTTACTCCAATTTAGGGGCGACAGAATTCGGTAAGGAATCCGAATTAGGTGAGAATGGGGGTGTGGGTTTGTGTGGTTTTCGTTTTTCTAACCATGTATGGAAGCTCGCGAAAACCATCGGTACGAAAATGAGTGTTGATGCGGTGGCAAATAACAGACCGCCGATGGTAGCTCTACCCAGAGGCGCATTCTGTTCGCCACCTTCTCCAAGGCCTAAAGCCATCGGGATCATACCAATAATCATCGCAGCAGCAGTCATGAGTACAGGGCGAATACGAGTGGCTCCGGCTGATAAAGCCGCATCACGTGCTGACAAACCTTGGTCCATCAAATTGCGTGCAAAGGAGATCACAAGAATACTGTTTGCCGTGGCTACGCCCATAGTCATGATCGCGCCCGTCAAGGCAGGAACACTGAGTGTGGTTCCTGTGAGAAACAGAGTCCAAGCAATTCCAGCAAGCGCAGCAGGAAGGGCAGAAATAATAATGAAGGGATCAACCCAAGATTGAAAATTGACTACGATCAGAAGGTATACAAGCACGATTGCGCCAATCAATCCAATGCCTAGTCCTACAAAAGAGTTGCGCATGGTTTGAACTTGACCTCTCAGAACAATGGATGAGCCCCGAGCAAGTTTGGGTTTAGTGTCATTGATCAAGTTGTCTACTTCTGTTGCAACACTTCCTAAGTCTCTTCCTTGAACACTTACAAAAATATCAATCACAGGCTTGATATCGTAGTGAGAAACAACAGCCATTTCGGTCTTGGGAGAGGCAGTGACTAAATTGCCCAACACTTGTGCGGGTCGATCACCGCTAGGTGAACTCACAGCGGTATTCATGAGGGCATCCATGCTATCCACCTGCGTCTGAGGGGACTGTATATTGATGTTGTATACCACTCCGTTTTTAGGGTTAAGCCAAAAAGCAGGAGAAGTCTGCGTGCTGCCCGACAAGTTCACCAACATATTTTGTGCGACGTTATACGCACTCAAGCCCTGTTCTTGCAATCGACTTCTATCCATTTTCAGAGCCAGCGTTGGCTCATCTAATCGTTGCTGAACATGAATATCGACGGCACCGGGAATAGTGCGTAGTTTTTTTGCTAGTGCATTCGCTAGTTCGTAATTTGCCTGAATGCCTGGTCCGATAAATTGAATATCTAGTGCTGATGGACTTCCAAAATTTAGGATCTGCGAGACGATATCAGCAGGTTGGAAGAAAAATTCTATGCCTGGAAAGCTTTGCGGCAATGTGGAGCGAAGAAGTGAAACCATCTCGCGAGTGGGTTTGTGGTCTGATTTTAAGCCAATCAAGACTTCGGCATCTAAAGAACCAATCGTTCCAGCATTAGAATAGGTCAAATTGATACCGCTGATGGGCACTCCAAGGTTGTCAAGAATGGTGTCAATTTGATCTGCTGGGATTAAGTCGCGTATTCGGTTTTCTACTTGATCCGCAATGCGAGCTGTTTCTTCAATCCGCGTCCCCGTGGGCGCTCGGAAATGTAATCGAATTTTTCCGCTATCGACCTCTGGAAAAAAGTCTTGTCCTAAAAACGGAAAGAGCAAACAGGATCCTAAAAAGAAACTGATTAGACCCACTCCTGCAGAGCGGCGGTGAGACAAGAGCACAGCAAGAAGAGCGGTATAGCTTTTACGCAGTGACTCAAATGCGTGATTGAAGTACAGGTGAATGAGTGAGAATCCTCTCTTGTTTATTTCGCTCTCTTGCTCTTTCAGGAATAGCAAGGCAAGTGTTGGAACCAAAGTTCGCGATAA
>CAIVHB010000159.1 GCA_903905585.1 uncultured Ferrovum sp.
AGGGTGAGTGTTTTTATTTACGTGAAATCGTTTTTTTATTTTCACGCGTGAAAGCCATTAGCCTTATCTGAAATTGATTATATTGCTTATATTCATTAACCGAGGCCCATGCCTGGGCTCTTCTTGGGATTTTGGGTTTGTTGCTCCGTGGTGCTTACTTTCACGGGTGAAAGCTGCTTTTTTAGTAATTGTGAATATCTATATTAAATATTATTTGTAATATTTAGAGTTGACGAGGCGGTCACCTTTCACGCGTGAAAGCCGTTGGCCTTATCTGAAATTGCTTATATTGCTTATATTCATTAACCGAGGCCCATGCCTGGGCTCTTCTTGGGATTTTGGGTTTGTTACTCCGTAGTGCTTACTTTCACGCGTGAAAGTATCTGAAGGGGGTAAGAGATAATTCGCAGATGAATAAGAATTTTGTGGTTGTTGCTGTGCTTCCATCAGAATTAGATGAAGCGCAATCTCATACGCTTGGTAAATTACTTCGGGGTGTAAATTGCCGTATGGAGTCTTTTGTGATCGCTCCTTCGGGCGATTTAGGCGGGTGTATTGATGAACTAATCCAAAAAACCCTTCATTTGATGGAGAGGGAAGGGCGGCCCGTGCTTTTACTTCACCCCCCACTGGGTGATGTCGGGGGGTGGTTGAATGCGGGGAATGCGTCAGACTGGGGTAAGTTGGTTCGCCATATTGAGCGGTTACAGATCCCAGAGGCCGCTATCAAAATAGAGATGGTAATGGGGCATAAGGAGGAAAAGAAGGTCAGGCTCCTAGAGGAAGGGGAGACACTGCTTGATATGATCGCGCGCGCAAGTCTTGTCCGGTAAGGCTAAGAAGTTCGGAGGTTGGAATGATTTGATGGCCGACTTGCCTGCGCAGGATTGAGTCCCTACCATTGGTAGTCATTGACCGTCTTTACATGTTAAATCAATTAGTTAGCTGTCGTTGTACGTCTGTAAGCGCCTATGCTGTTGGAACATTGTTGGATGTCCAATTTCGCAGCTACCACAAACTGAAAGCCCATCTATGACCAAGAAGCTTGTGTCTGCGGAAGAGCTTTACCTGGATCAAAAACTTCTAACTTATCAGACGAAGACAGCATCTGACTAAATATCACAAGGTTAATTCCACCCTTTGCCAGGCGTGATGGAAACAGGATGCCCTTCGCCCCAGAAGCGATCACCAAGTCTCCAATGACCCAACTCGGCGGCTCAATACGTTGGTTAAACCAGAGTTCGCGCCAGTCGCAGTAGAAGTCCTCCCAAATAGGCTCCCACTCGGATGCGTTGTACCCGAGAGTGAAATCAACCACAGGGCCTACCGATAACTGGTAGCTGGTCAATGTGCCGGGCGGAAGCAGCGTTGACACCTGCTGGTACTCGTGAACGGCTGTGGCAGTTTCCATAGCAAGATAAAGCGCCTCAACGCCAAGGCGGTTTGCTCGCCCGCCATATTTGCCTGCCCCCGCCCCACTGGTTGGCGCTACAGCCCAACGAGGCGCATGCATCCGGTATGCCGTGGCATCGGTCAGCGCGGTCAACCTCATCCTGCGGCACCTGCTTCTAACGAACTTACATAGCGCAGCACATCTTCGGTGCGACCTTCAGTTACCAATTGCTCTGCGGTTTTGTAGCCAAATGGAGGTAATGGCTCGTTACGGTACCAAAAAATGGCACGGCCTACATCGCCCGACAGATCATGGGCAGCACGCATGACGCGTAAGGCCTCGCGCAAAAATTTCTGAACACTCTCGGAGGCTGGGGCACGACTGATAGTGTTGCGATGAACGTGGGCCTGCGAGGCAAGCGTCTGGATGTCTATGCTCAGCACATCGCCGAATCGCTTGGGCGAAAGCGTGGATGCCCCCGCGTCTTGATCCCGCAGAAAATCAATAAAGCCATCAAAGCCGTGGCTCAACGCAGTGGAAAATTGAAGCGTGGCTGTTTGCATATGTC
>CAIVHB010000160.1 GCA_903905585.1 uncultured Ferrovum sp.
ATTCATCTCCAAAACTTTTGACGGTGTCTTGATCAAGGTTCTTGCTCATTGGATTAGGCAGCATGTTGCTCATAAATACAGCTATACCTCGCCACACCCTCATCTAACGAAAAATGCTTTTGTGCTGCTACGACACAGCGAGAAAGGGTGGCCGAATCGGCTACTAGTTGCAGCAACGTCTTTAATCCAATAGTCAGGGCAGCATCATCAAACCCTTGTAATGCAACCCCAACGCGCTCTCCTTCAAGCACTAAGGCCATGTCACCCACACCTGCATTGCTCATACAAGGAATGCCGCAGCCCAAAAACTCCCCCAGTTTGGTTGGCGCGCAAGCTGCGCGCGAGAACGAGGGGCGATAGAAGAAAATTCCAGCATCCATTCGTGCCATATGCGCAGGCACATCGCCATGGTTTGCTTCAACGATCTCAAATGCAGCATCTGGTACACCAGCCTTTATGAGTTCGTTTCTGATATACGCGTTTTGGCCCCTATTGAGAATCAGGAAATACACCTCGGGCTGCAAACGCATCAAATGCGCAAAGCAAGCAGCTACTGCATGAAATAGATACCACGTACCCGCTGAACCAACGTAACCCAAGGTAAAACCTTTCCGAACTTGGCTGCGCGGCTGAGGGATAAAACGCGACAAATCGGCACAGGTTGGAATTACGGTTACTAGCGGCATACGCCCCTTCAGGTACTCAAAGTGCTCCATCTCACGAACAGCAGCCTGAGTGAGCGAAACCACATGATCTGCAGCCAGCAGAAAGTGTCGCTCGAACGCCTTCGCCACTCGGAACATGCGCCCACTGCGCGGCCACAGGCCACCGTCCACTCGCTCGTCGGCCCAGAAGCCGCGCATATCGAAAAGGAACTTCACACCAGTTAGTCGCTTGAGCGCTAGTGCCATAACGGAGGGCACATAGCTACGCGCATGAACGATACTCAGACGATACCGCACTATCAGCCATCCGCCAGTAATAATACCACAAGCAATATCCCAGGCTGTAGCCAAGGCTGACGGGCGCTTGTGATAGCGCAGTGGGTGCCAGATGATGCCCATGCTAGCAATGTCTTGCTTGGTCCGGTCCCGAACTGTCGCATCAACCCAATCGTCGGGTTTTTCAAAACTAATGAGGTGAATGCACCGCCCCTCCGCCAGTCGCTTGAGGTATGCCAGCACCTGCGACTGGCCAAGCGGCTCCAGCATGCCATCGTAGGAAATGTAGAGAACACCTTGCGTCATGTTGCGGATCGTCCCACCGACAGATACGCCCATCCCTCTGCTTTTAGCTTATGCGGCTGATACAGGTTACGCCCATCCACGATAACTTTGCCGCGCATGCGCGATCCCATTTCGGCAAAATCCGGTGCACGAAACTGCTGCCACTCAGTACAAATAACCAGCGCATCGGCATCATGGAGCGCGGCGTATTTGTCCGGGCACAGGATCAGGCCTGCTTGCTCGCCATAAATGCGGGTCGCCTCCGCCACGGCAACGGGGTCAAACGCTTGCACTTTAGCACCCACATGCCATAGCGCCTCCATCAGGGTACGGCTGGGCGCCGCGCGCATGTCATCAGTATTAGGCTTGAAGGCCAAACCCCACACGGCAATGGTCTTGCCCTGCAACTGTGCAGCGCCTCCAAAGTACTCTGCCAACTTAACAAATAACGTGGTCTTTTGGCGGTTGTTGACAGCCTCTACAGCTTGCAGGAGTTGAGCGATGTATCCTATTTGCTGGGCTGAAAATGCCAATGCCTGTACATCTTTTGGGAAGCAACTACCGCCATACCCACAGCCAGGGTAGATAAATTGGTATCCAATTCGGGGGTCTGCGCCTATACCTTTGCGCACTTCTTCAATATCGGCCCCAAGTAGTTCGGCTAGATTAGCCATTTCATTCATGAAGCTGATTTTGGTAGCCAACATGGCATTGGCAGCGTACTTGGTCAATTCAGCGCTGCGTACATCCATGAATAGAGTGCGATCATGGTTGCGGTTGAAAGGCTCGTACAGTTCGCACATGATGGCTCGGGCGCGATCGCTAATGGTGCCGATGATGATGCGGTCAGGCTTCAAGAAGTCATTGACCGCTGCGCCTTCTTTCAAAAACTCCGGATTGGATACGACGTCAAACAAAGGCACCCCATCGGCGGCACGAGCGGTCAAGACTGCATTTATGGTGGTGGCTACTTTATCGGCTGTGCCTACAGGTACAGTCGATTTGTTCACGATGACCTTGTAATCGATCATGTAGGCAGCAATACTTTCAGCCACCGCCAGCACATACTGCATATCTGCACTGCCATCTTCGTCTGGCGGCGTGCACACTGCGATAAATTGTACTTGGCCATGCTGCACAGCATATGCAGCATCTGTAGTGAAACTTAGGCGACCCTCTTTTGCATTGCGTTTAACCAGCGCTTCAAGGCCAGGCTCCCATATCGGCAAGATGCCTTTTCGGAGGTTATCGATCTTGACAGAGTCAACGTCCATGCAGACCACATGGTGACCCACTTCGGCCAAGCAGGCTCCACTAACCAAGCCAACGTACCCGGTACCGAAGATTGAGAGTTTCATAATGCCTGCTTCAAAGCCTGTAATAGCTGCGATACCAGTTAACAAAACGCGCCACACCATCACTAACTGCGGTGTTGGGCTTGAAACCAATCCAAGCGTCAAGTTCATCGGTGTTAGCGGCGGTCACCGGCACATCCCCAGGTTGCATAGGTAAGTAGTTCTTATTGGCAGTAATGCCGAGCGCACTTTCCAAAGCTTGAATGTAGTCCATCAGTGGCGTGGGCTGATTGTTGCCGATGTTGAACACACGATACGGCGCACTGCTTGTGGCTGGGTCCGGTTTGGCGGGGTCGAATGTGGGGTTAAGTGTGGCCGGCTTGGCGGCCACACGGATGAGTCCTTCCACGATGTCATCCACAAATGTAAAGTCGCGCACCATATTACCGTTGTTGAAGATGTTAATTGGCTGCCCAGCCAGAATGGCTTTTGTGAACATAAACAGCGCCATATCAGGTCGACCCCAAGGACCATAGACAGTAAAGAAACGTAACCCAGTAGTAGGCAATCCAAACAAGTGACTATAAGTGTGGGCCATCAGTTCATTGGCTTTCTTGCTTGCTGCGTAGAGACTTATGGGGTGATCAACACTGTGGTGCTCACTGAACGGCAACGCTGTATTGTCGCCATAGACGCTGGAACTGCTCGCGTACACCAGATGCTGCGCTCCATTGTGACGGCAGCCTTCAAGTACGTTAACAAACCCCTTTATATTCGAGTCAATGTAGGGATAAGGGTTGGTGAGGGAGTAACGCACACCAGCTTGCGCGGCCAAGTGGATGACGACCTCGGGCTTTATCTTGTCAAACAGGGCCGCCATGCCGTCGCGGTCGGCTACATCCAATTGATAGAAGTCAAAGCGCGTATAAAACTGCAAACGCGCCAGACGGGCACGCTTGAGGGAAACGTCGTAGTAGTCATTCAGATTGTCCACACCAATGACACAGTCGCCTCGCGCAAGCAGACGTAGACTCGTATGCATACCGATGAAGCCGGCAGCGCCAGTTACAAGCCAAGTGGATACACCCCTAGGTGAAAGAGCCTGACAATTATCCAGTGCAGAATTCATAGTCGCTTAACCGCTCTTACAACCGCCGCCCTGAATCCGTAACCATATTGAACGAACCCTGCAAAAGTGACATTAGCACCATTGCTGCTAAACATAGCTACCACATCGCTGATCCGTTGAGGGTGATCGTGCTCGGGCGAGAACATATCAAACGTATCTAATACAACCCATTCACGGTATTGGAATTCATTCAAACCTACATTTGGTATAGTACGAAGATCAACAAGCGGAAGAAAACGAGTTAGGGCGCTCAAGCCAAATCTACTCAATAATGTGGAAACCTTGATTAGCCAATTAATGTTGCTTCTAATTAAGTCGTGTAACTTTTCATGACTCATTCTTTTAGCCCATGGTCGAAATAGATATTTTGCATGAATCTTAGTCCACC
>CAIVHB010000161.1 GCA_903905585.1 uncultured Ferrovum sp.
ATAACCGTCATTAAAGACGGCTACCACGGCGATACCAGCCGGATGTTCGAAGTCGGAAACGTTCCCAAGCACATCCAACGGCTCTGTAAGGTCACCTATGAATGTATGTGGCGCGGGATCCGTGCCGTGAAAGCGGGCGCTTATTTGGGTGATATCGGACATGCCATCCAAGTGCACGCGGAGTCCTCAGGCTACTCGGTAGTTCGCGAATTCTGCGGCCATGGCATCGGTACAGTCTTTCATGAAGACCCCCAGGTTTTGCACTACGGTCGCCCGGGCACCGGCATCAAACTTCAGGCAGGAATGATCTTTACCATCGAACCGATGATCAATGCCGGTCAAGCAAAAATTCGCCAACTCGCAGACGGATGGACTATTGTTACTGCTGATCACAGCCCCTCTGCCCAATGGGAACATACTATTCTTGTGACCGAAGACGGTTATGAAGTGCTCACCGTCTCTGACGGCACGCCTGCGCCTGCATGACAGGCCTGAGCACACTGACTCAATGAAGACGTCAGCACCCCCCCTAGATGAAAAGTTTTTAATTGCTGAATACCGCCAACTTTTAAAAACTAAACGTCTCGCTCTTCACGGGCAATACCTAAAGCGCCCTAAACCTGAGATGATGTTGCGTGCGCAGACCCGCTTAGTAGACTCAGTACTTTGCAAAATATGGTTAGCACTGAACCCACCCGAAGATGCGGCACTCGCAGCGGTAGGAGGCTATGGTCGAGGAGAGCTTTACCCCTGTTCAGACATTGATGTCTTAATTCTCCTAGCGAAGCATGATGAAGAAGGTCAGGCCTTTGCGGAACGCCTGGTGGGATTGCTGTGGGACATAGGCCTAGAAATTGGCCACAGCGTGCGCACCGTCGATGAGACCCTAGAAGAAGCGGCCAAAGACCTCACCGTACTCACCAACTTATCTGAAGTTCGATCCTTAATAGATCCAAATAAAGAATTTGAGCACATCAAGCTGCGCTTGGTTGAACAGACATCACGCAAGGAATTTGTTCTGGGTAAAGTAGAGGAACAAAAACAGCGTTATCTTCGTCATAACGATACTGCCTTTAATCTCGAACCCAATATCAAAGAAAGTCCCGGCGGTCTGCGCGATCTGCAAACAGTGATATGGCTGGCATGGGGAAAAGGAATCGGAAGCGATTGGGACGCGTTAGTTTCTCACGGAATCATCAGCAATGAAGAATTGCGCCGCATAAAACGTGATCAACGCGTATTACAAGACTTGCGCATACGCTTGCATCTTTTAGCTGGTCGCCGTGAAGACCGTCTGCTTTTCGATTATCAACATGAACTCGCCGAACAGTTTGGTTTCAAGGATGAAGGAACGCATCGCGCCAGCGAATTCCTAATGCAACGGTTTTTTAGAACTGCTAAATCTGTTGAACTGCTGAATACCATTCTCACCAGTCAGGTTCGTAATTGGCAACCTAATCCTATTGACCAAAAGGGCATCAAACTTGATGCGCATTTTGCCCGCTGGAATCGGCTGCTGGGCAATCTTAAAGAAGACGCTTTTGAGAAAGACCCCTCTCTTATTTTTAAGGCCTTGATTGCTTTTCAGCAGCACCCGGAAATAAAGGGGTTTACCCCAACTGCACTAAGAGGTTTGTGGCGTGCCAGAAGATTGATAGATCGCCAGTTCCGGGCCTCCTCAAGCAATCAAGAATTGTTTATGCAGATTCTGCGCGAACCACGCCGTGTGACGGATGTCCTGCGCCGCATGAACCGTTATGGGCTACTAGGACGCTACATTCCTGCATTTGGACGCATTGAAGGCCAGATGCAACATGATTTATTCCACGTTTATACGGTAGACGAGCACATCCTGCGTGTTCTTCGAAATGTGCGACGTTTTGCAGTTGCAGAATTTGATCACGAGTTTCCCCTGTGCTCTGAACTCATGCAGGCATTTGATCGTCCTGAGGTCTTGTATCTCGCCGCTCTATTTCATGATATCGCCAAAGGTCGTGGCGGCGATCACTCCAGTCTAGGCTCCGTCGATGCCCGCAAATTCTGCAAACTACATGGCTTATCAGAAGATGATGTTGGACTGGTGGTATGGCTGGTTGAACAACACTTACAAATGTCAGCAACGGCGCAAAAGCAAGACCTCTCTGATCCAGATGTAGTTAAAGCTTTTGCTAAAAAAGCAGGAAATGAACGTTATCTAGTCGCACTGTATCTTCTCACTGTGGCCGATGTGCGTGGAACCAGTCCTAAGGTATGGAATGCGTGGAAAGGTAAATTACTAGAAGATTTATTCCGCTCCTCGCGCCGTCAATTACAAGGACGAGCCGGCTCTCTTAGTGAAGTATTAGAATTAAAACGAAAAAAAGCAGCCAAGACTTTAAAGCAGTATGGCCTGGAAGCGGACCGTTACGAGGCTTTTTGGAGCCGCCTGGATGATCTCTATTTTCAACGTCATGAAGTACAGGAAATTGCATGGCATACCCGCAGTCTATGTGATCGCCATTTAAGCAAAAAACCTATCGTGCGTGCCCGTCTCTCCCCGCTGGGAGAGGGGATACAAGTGCTTATTTATGCCTCTGATGAGATTGCTTTATTTGCAAAAATTTGCGGATTTTTTGAGCAGATGTCGTTCTCGATTGAGTTTGCCAAAATCCACACTTCACGAGACGGTTATGCTCTGGATAGTTTTCAAGTAATGCAGCGAGGGGATTCCAACAGTCATTATCGGGATGTCTTGGCACATATCGAAAAAACGCTCACAAAAGAACTCGCCAGCTCTGATGCGCTGATCAAGCCACGTATAGGAAGATTATCAAGACATGCTAAGCACTTCCCTATTGCAGCCAGAGCCGGATTAAGCGAGCCAGACAGAACAGGTGTCCGGGTTCTCACTCTGACTGCTAACGATCAACCTGGTTTGCTGTATAGGGTTGCAAGAGTGTTACTCAATCACAAAGTAGCCCTGCACGGCGCAAAGATCAGCACCTTAGGTGAGCGCGCCGAGGATAGCCTGCTGATATCAAGCGGCGATTTAAATTCACCAGAGTCAGAACAAAACCTGAAAGACGAACTGATTAAGGTCTTGTCAGCGGCTTAAAATCAATCGTCTTCTGATTCATCCCTGTCTGGGAAAAGCACAGAGGTATATCCTAGTGCTCGTAAGTCGGTCATCCGCATGGGATACAAAACACCGATGAGGTGATCGCATTCATGTTGCACCACACGCGCATGAAACCCCTGCACAGTGCGATCAATCACTTCACCCTTAGGATCAAAACCAGTGTAGCGAATATGTGAGTAGCGGGGCACAACCCCACGCAACCCTGGCACCGATAGGCACCCTTCCCAACCTTCCACCATTTCGTCTTCAATTGCAGTGATTTTAGGATTGATCAAAATAGTATAGGGCACCTGCTCAGCATCGGGATAACGAGGGTTTTCCTTAACCCCAAATATCACGACTTGAAGACTCATACCAATTTGGGGGGCCGCCAATCCTGCGCCATTTGCGGCAATCATAGTGTCATGCATATCTTCCAGAAGAACTGCAAGCTCAGGAGTATTGAATTCAATAACAGGAGCTGCCTGCTGGAATAACACGGGGTGACCCATTCGTAAAATATCTCTCACCGCCATCGCGCCTCTCCTTGAATGTTTTTTTCTTACCGTAGATTTAAGCTAACTGGGGTAGGCGACCAAACGGCTGGCACGATGTTCAATAATTCGGCGAACCTTGATCAAGCCTTCATCTAAAATGGCTACTATATCTTCCAACACAATTTGCTGAGCGCTATCTCCTTTCCCTGCAGCCCAATTAGCCACCACGGCTAACATCGCATAGGGCAGCGATAGCTCGCGAGCTAAAGAGGCTTCTGGCATTCCCGTCATCCCCACCAAGGTACCCCCATCTCGTTCAATGCGAGCGATCTCTGCGGCGGACTCCAAACGCGGACCATTGGTTGCGGCATACACACCGCCATATTCGACGGATTGCCCTGCTGCTTGAGTAGCCTGCAAAATAGCTTCACGCACAGCGTTGTCAAATGGCCAAGTGAAATCAATATGCACGACTGGCTGCCCTGCTCCTTCATGGAAAGTATGCTTACGACCACTGGTGTAATCAATCATTTGATCCGGAACGATCAGCTTACCCGGTCCCGCATTTTCAGAAATCCCTCCAACCGAATTCACTGCAATCACTTCTTTTACCCCAAGCTCTTTCAGCGCCCACATATTGGCGCGATAGTTAATTTCATGCGGAGCTAAGGTATGGCCATTACCATGCCGCGCCAAAAAGACAATTTCTACTCCACCCAGATGACCAAAGGTTGCTGGACTTGAAGGTTCACCATAGGGTGTTCGTAATACCTGACGACGGGTAATTTCCAAGTTTTCAAGATTGGATAATCCAGACCCACCAATAATGGCTAACATACAAACACTCCAGTAAAGTAATGATCAAAAAATAAGCGATTAAGCATTGAGTGCATCGGGGCTTGGTGCATCGGGGCTTGGTGCATCGGGGCTTGGAGCATCGGGGTTCAGCGCATAAATATCAGGCAGATTACGCCATAAGCCATAGGCATCCATGCCGCATCCAAAGACATATCGATCAGGAAGGGGAAGACCGATGTAATCACTCTTCATGGGTTTAGGACGCCCATGCTCTTTATCTGTAAGAACGGCGGTGAGCACTTTACTTGCCCCATCTGCCAACAATACTTCGCGAATCAGTGCCAAAGTTTCCCCTTCGTCCAAAATATCGTCTAGCAATAAGACCACCCGATCTTTTACAGAAGTCTTAGGTTTAAGCGACCACCGCATCTCCCCACCCCCCGTGGTATCTCCATAGCGAGACGCTTTCAGCACATCAAATTCCAATGGAAATTGAAGCAATGGCAGCAGATACCCTGTGAATACCACAGCCCCACCCATCACAGACAATACAAGCGGAAAACTGTCTTTAAGGTCGCTGGAAATTTCTAGCGCCAAGCGCTTTACTGCTGATTGAACTTCATCACTCGTAACAATGCGCTCCGCATGATTAAGGAGTTTTTTTGCAAACACGGCCCGCTCTGGCATGCTCATGATTTATGCTCCGTGCTGCATGAATTGATTCAGGTGTGCTTGGAATTCTGCACCCACTTCAGGATGTTTTACCCCGAGTGCTAGGGTTGCTTTGAGCAAACCAATCTTGCTGCCGCAGTCATAGCGAATACCCTCGAACTCCCAAGCCAACACCGGCTCTTCCCGCATCATTGCGGCAATACCATCCGTGAGCTGAATCTCGCCCCCTTTGCCTGGCGCAAGCGCTTCGAGGTGACGAAAGATAGAGGGAGACAAGATATAGCGGCCCACCACGCCTAAATCAGAAGGCGTATCTTCAGGTTTAGGTTTTTCTACAATGCCGGTAACCCGATGGGTGCGTGGCCCCATCTCTTCGCTCGCAATCATGCCGTATTGCGAGCTTTGTGATCGAGGTACTTTTTGTACACCGAGGACGGATGCATAACTGCGTTGATATAGTGCAGCCATTTGACCCAGTACAGGATGCACAGCATCAATCAAGTCATCCGCAAGCAATACTGCAAAAGGCTCTTGTCCCACCAATTGACGCGCGCACAACACAGCATGCCCCAATCCCAATGCTTCAGCCTGACGGATATACACACAGCTCACATTAGGGGGCAATAAAGATCGCACTTGTTGCAGGAGCTCATTCTTGCCACGAGAAGCCAGTTCCGCCTCAAGTTCGTAAGCTTTATCGAAGTGATCTTCAATTGCCCGCTTGCCTCGGCCCGTGACAAAAATCAATTCAGTGATTCCTGCTTCAATCGCTTCTTCTACTGCATATTGAATAAGAGGTTTATCCACCACAGGCAGCATTTCTTTAGGACTGGCTTTGGTAGCAGGCAAGAATCGGGTACCCATACCAGCAACTGGAAAAACAGCTTTTGTGACTTTTACCATCGGATTATTCTTTGTATTCACTCTACACTCTCTTTATATTTAAAGATCACATCTATTCAGGATTCGTATGCATCAAATCAATCCAGTCCTGCTCACTGAGCACACGCACCCCTAATTCTGCCGCTTTAGTAGCTTTGCTGCCTGCACCAGGCCCTGCCACCAAAAAATCTGTTTTGCTGGATACTGAACCTGCAACTTTAGCCCCTAGGCTTTCAGCCTGAGCCTTCGCTTCGCTACGACTTAATCGTTCTAAGGTACCTGTGAACACCACCGTCTTGCCCGCGATCGGTGATTGCGAGTCTGGGGGCACAAAATCTTTAACTCTGAGTAGAGGGCCTTCAGTCACTTGATCAGGAAGTACCCGCTCATTCAGCAAGGCATTCAGTATTTCGCGATGATGTGGCTCAGCCCGAAAATCAAGTAAATCTTTCAGCATGCTCTCACCGATTCCATCAATTGCCAAGAACTCTGCAGAGGCTATCTCATCGCCCGACAAGGCGCGATCTAAGCACTCTAGCAATGCATGTATCGTCAAAAAGTGACGACCCAATAAACGTGCTGTGGCTTCGCCCACCTGACGGATACCCAGTGCAACCAAAAAGCGCTCAAAGCTAGGTTCGCGGGCCCTCCTGATCGCATCGAATAACTTTGTAGCAGATTGAGGACCCCATCCATCCCAATACTTCAGTAACGGTATCGTTTTTCCATTTGCATCTAACCAAGAAGATTCCCGCGCTTCTAGGGTAAAAATATCTACAGGACTATGGATCAAGCCTTTCTCAATAAATAGGGCAATATTTTTTTCACCCAATCCCTCAATATCCAGAGCCTGACGAGATACAAAATAACTTAATCGCTCCTGTACCTGAGCAGGACAAGTTAAACCCCCAGGGCAATAGGTATCCGCATCACCTTCTTCACGACGGAGCGAACTGCCACAAGCGGGACATTGCGATGGAAAGAGGTAATGCACACTATTTGCTGGACGCTGGGACAACTGTACCGATACAACTTGGGGAATTACATCCCCAGCCCGCTGAATAATGACGCTATCGCCAACACGAATATCTTTGCGGGCGATCTCATCTGCATTATGCAAAGTTGCACGCGAGACAAGAACTCCACCTACAGAAATAGGCTTGAGATACGCCACAGGAGTGATTCGTCCCGTGCGACCCACTTGGCATCGAATATCTTCGATTTGTGTACTAGCTTGCTCAGGGGGAAATTTCCAAGCAACTGCCCATCGGGGAGCGCGGCTAACAAAACCCAACCGCAACTGCCAATCCAGACGATCTACTTTAATGACTAGACCATCTATAGAAAAACCCAAATCAGACCGTCGCGCAGCGAGCAAGTCATAAAAATCTTGCAGGGGACTTAGACTGCCATTGCGTTCAGTGCAGACTTGCGCGGGTTCATTAAGCGTGAACCCCCACTCAGCGAGTTTTAATCTCATTTCACTTTGGCTTTTCGCAAACGGCGCTGAGATCTCCCCTAAGGCATACGCAAAAAAACACAAAGGCCGATTTCTTGTGATGGTTGCATCGAGTTGCCGCAAGCTTCCCGCAGCTGCATTTCTGGGATTAGCAAAACGCTTTGCGCCCAAGCGATCTTGTTCTTCATTTAAACGCAGGAAGTCTGCATCAGACATATACACTTCCCCGCGAACCTCCAAAATATCTGGCCAGCCGCTTCCCTTTAATTGCTGAGGTATATCTGCGATGGTTTTCGCATTGTGGGTGACATCCTCGCCTTCCACACCGTTGCCGCGCGTGGCTGCAGAGGTCAACTCGCCTCGCTCATAGCGCAAGGAACAGGACAAACCATCAATTTTAGGTTCACAGCAAAAGCGAATTTCAATACTGGGATCACGTAATTCCATTAAAAAATTTCTGATGCCCTCAACCCAATCCGCTAACTCCTTAGTACTGAATACGTTTTCAAGCGAAAGCATGGGAACAGCATGTGTGATTTTTTGAAAGCCATCTGCGGGCGAAGCCCCCACGCGGGTCTGCGGGCCTTGAATGGGAAGCGCGTCTGGGTGCTGTTTAGCAAGCTCTAGATAAGCCCTTCTCAGGGCATCATATTGGGCATCATCGATTTCTGGAGCATCGAGCTGATGATAGAGCGCATCATGCCGAGCGAGCTCTTCAGCAAGTGTGTTGAGCGTGTCCTGAGGCGACTCGTCTCTGATTGGATCCTGCGCCACATTTTCCTCAGGAAGAGAATAGGCGACGTGCGCGCTCTTCCCCGGCGGGGATTCCGTCGGCTTGCATTTTGAGAAGCAGATTAGCCAATTCACGTTCAATGCGACCTAACTGCTGTGGCCCCAGCTGTTGTCCATTATCATCTAAGACACGCGCACCTAGCTCTCGCGCCAGCGTGGCGGCGGCATCAAACATTGGCGAAAGTTTTTCATTCGCTGATTGCACCATCGGCACGTCTAAGAGGAAGGTCACTCCAGTCAACGTCATTTGTGCCACACCTGAAGGCGTGAAAGGACGGGGATCACGGTTATTAAGGCGCCACATCGTATAGCCCTGCGGATTAAGAAGATGATAGGAACCATCTTTACCAAGTGTCATGCCATGCGTCTCGGCCCAACGTGCTATGCGCCCCCCAGAAATAGTTTGTCCACTTGTAGCAACAACATTCATGCCAACCACAATATCTACATCAGCTGAAAAATGATCCAGTTGCACTGCTCGTTCAAGCGCAGGGGCGCGCGGGGGAAACTCGGCACGAAGATTCATACTCGTTGCCAGAGCAGACACTAAAGAACAAAAACGCTCAAGATCAAGCTCACCCACAGGACCCGATCGACTCGCTAAAAGTAATGCCGCTCGAACACTGTCAAACCGCTGATCACTATCAGGCAAAATGACGTTCCAGCCCCCATCCGTCACACGGCGCCCCAACCAACGTGCACCCCGCAAGGGAGAGGAAGCACGAGCAAGATTTTGCCAAAGCTCAGGGCCAGTAATAGGAGAAGTGCATCCCAAAGTCACTAAATACTCAATACTCTCATCAGGAGATGCGATTAAGTCATCGCGAGGTGCGGTGTAGAGCTGAGTATCTTCTGCCCCTGACCCATGACCATGCTGTTGACCTTCACTGGATGACTCCATTCCTAATCGAATACTCGCGAGATGCGCATCGATCTCAGCTTCATCCCGCACCATGTCATCGATGTCATGGGATAAAATCAGATCGGCAGTCTCGGCTGAGTCCAAATCGTCTAAGTTTGGGGAGGGTATATCAAGATGCGCATCGGGTTCTTTTTCAATCTGGTCAACCAATGCTTCAGCCGATTCAGCTGTCGCATCAGGACCTTCTCCCAACAATACATCTGGGCGACCCGTTCCTAGGGTCGACTTGGCCATACGGTGCCAGCGCCATTCCTGAAAACGATTGAAGATCCAGATAGCAGCTATCGCTGCAGCCCCAATGCCTAGCAGGGTGAGTTGCAAATCGTTCATGCGCTCTTACTCTCCTCGCGGGTGCCATCACCCATCATTCGAACTGCTTCTTCTAGGTCTACCGCTACCATACGCGATACCCCAGATTCTGCCATGGTAATTCCAACCAGATGTTGCGCCATTTCCATCGCAATACGGTTATGCGAAATAAACAGGAACTGCGTGGTCTCGGCCATTTTTTTAACAAGGCGGGCATAACGCTCCGTGTTCGCATCATCAAGCGGTGCATCCACCTCGTCTAGTAAACAGAAAGGGGCAGGATTCAGTTGGAACATTGAGAATACCAGTGCCAAGGCTGATAGTGCTTTTTCGCCACCGGATAGCAAATGAATTGAACTGGTTTTTTTTCCTGGCGGCTGCGCAATAACCAGGACACCCGCATCAAGAATTTCTTCACCCGTGAGTTCAATACGCGCTTGCCCGCCCCCAAATAAGGTGGGGAATAACTCGCTAAAGCTGGCGTTGACTCGATCAAATGTATGACGTAACAACTCTCGGGTTTCGCGATCAATTTTACGCATTGCACTCTCAAGTGTTTCCGTTGCTTCTTTCAAGTCAGCCACTTGCGCATCAAGGAAGGCCTTGCGTTCTTGAGATGTTTCGAGTTCTGCAAGGGCAGCAAGATTAACGGGGCCAAGTGCTGCGATAGATTTCTCTAATTGTGCGATTTCTGAAGCCAAGCCAGTAGTTTTACCGCGCAGCTCTAAATTTACTTTGAGCTGAGCTTCATCTGCTTCACGTTCCAGCAGAGCTTGTGCAGCAGTCTCATAATGAATGCGTGCCTCTTGCTCTTTCAGTCGCAAGTCTTGCATACGATCACGCAGAGGGATCAGCGCTTGTTCTGCAGAGAGTCTAGCCCGATCGTATTCATTCACGGCAGCAGCATGGGTATCGAAATCTGCGCGTGCTGCCAACAGGGTGGATTCACGTTGTGAACGCAATACCAAGAGATCTTGCAACTTTGCCTCGAGTTCTGCTGGGTTGATAGCTTGTATCTCTTGATATAAGGAAAGCTGCTGGGGATCACGCTGTTTTAGGCGCTGCTCGATTTGATGAAGAGATTGACGAGAGTGACTCAAACGCTCTTGCGCAGTGCGTTCTAAAAACACTGCTTCTTGCTCAGATTTCTCATTTGCTTGAACGGCTAGACGCACCATCTCAAGTGCTTGGCTTGCCTCTCGCCATGCTGCTTCACGGGCTTGAAGCGCGCGTTGTTGATCACGCATGTGTTGCTCGAGTTGCTGTAATTGTTCCGTTTGCTCCAAACGACGCTGTTGTTCAGTTTTCTGAGCACTTTCAATTTCTGCTTTGTCACGATCAAGTTCACGTGTGCGCTGATGATAGCGATCAACCAGACCATTCAGGCGTGTGCGCTCAACTTCAAACTGGTGCTGTTGATTTCGTATTGCACTCAATGCCACCTGAGATGTTTCAAGTTGAGATCTCAAAGCACGTGAGCTTGCTTCTAAATCTGCCAGATACTGGCGACAAGCCTTAGCGGCCGCTTCAAGTGGGCCTCGTCTGATTTCACAATCATCAATTTCACGAGCACGCGCGAGCGCACCATGTACCTCAGTGCGTGGAGAAAAGAAACGCAAGAGGGTTGAAGTGAGTGCATGACCTGCTTGAGTAATGATGACCTGACCGGGCGCTAATTGCGAAACGAAGCCCATCGCAATCTCGAGAGTGGGAGCACAAATTGCGTCACGCATCCAATGATCTAAAACTGCATCAAGTTGAGGGGTGAGCGCACGCACTTTTGAGCGTAGCGAAGGGCCAAGGGTAGATGAAGCATTCAGGCTCGGGGAATGACTGAACGCAGACGCCAGCCCACCAGAATAAAAACTTTGCCCCCCCGCAGCGGGTTCATCACCCCAATTTAGTGCCTGATCTAAGTGAGGAAGTTCTACTGCATTTAAGCGTGCACCCAAGACTGCTTCGATGGCATCTTCCCAGCCTGCATCTACACTTATACCTTGCCAGAAACGCGGAGCATCAACTAAACCTTGGCGGGACAAGAAGGCTTGTGCATCGCCACGCTGAATCGCGCGCGCTTGCATCGCTAACAGTGCTTCTAATTCAGCCACACATCGACGTAAGGCGCCTTCGGCTTCGGTAACCTCAGCCCGCGCTGATGCGAGTTGTACCTCTATACGATTCAGTGCAGTGCGACGATGATCGAGTTGGCAATCTAAAATATTGCCTTGAATTTCGGTATCTCGAACGAGAACGGTCAACCTGTTTAATTTACCAAGATCAGGGGCCTGTAATCCGCCTCTCTCTTGCTCTGCTCTTGTTGCACGTTCTTGCAACTGATGCATCATGCGCTCGCTGTTCCGCAACTCGCTGCGAGCCACTCCTGCCCCCTGCTCGACACGTGCCAATTCCGCCCGCAGTGCATTCAGCTCAGTTTGAAGATCCTTGTTGCGTCGCTCCGCGGGGGGCAGCGCTTCTTTATCCATGACCAAGCGTGCACCCACATCTTGTACACGCAAAGTTGCGTCAGCTAGCGCGGTGATCAGAGAACGCTCTCGGTCTTCTTCTTCGCTAAGGCGCTGTTTATCCTGCTCTAACTCGATTTGCAACTGGTTGCGCTGCGACTCTAGTCGCGCTCTTGTTGAACGCATGTTATCCAAGCGCTGGCGCAATTGTCCCAGTTCAGCATCCACTTCATAAAGTCGACCTTGATGTTGATTGAGCGCCTCAGAAGACACTTGCTGGGCTTGGCGCGATTGCTCAGTGAAGCGCTCTGCTTCCCGCAGGCGCGCAGTTTCAGCTTCAATGTCTGTTTGCTTGCGCTCAATCTCTAACTGCGCATTTTGACGAGACGCCTCCGCATCCATCCGCTTCACCAACAATTGCATGTCCTGCAGCCAGGAACTGCGCTGACGCAATTCATTAAATTTAGAGGCAACCTCAGCCTGGCTTTGCAGAGTGAAAATGCGGTTTTCTAGCTCTTTCTGCACATCCTCGGTCCGAGCGAGATGCTGTCGGCTATCCGCCAACCGTGATTCAGTTTCACGCCTTCTTTCACGGTATTTGGAGATACCCGCTGCTTCTTCCAGAAAAACACGGATTTCTTCGGGCTTAGACTCGATGATCCGCGAGATCATCCCTTGTTCAACAATCGCATAGGCTCTAGGGCCTAGGCCAGTCCCCAAAAAAATATCCTGTACATCACGACGACGCACATGAAGATTGTTAATGAAGTATTGGGAATCACCATCGCGAGTAAGCACGCGACGAACCGAAAGCTCGGCGTATTGGCCCCACTGCCCTGGGGCACGCCCTTCGGCGTTATCAAATAGCAGTTCTACACTGGCGCGACCTTGAGGCTTACGAGTAGTGGTTCCTCCAAAGATCACGTCCTGCATCGTTTCACCGCGCAAGTGTTTGGCAGAAGACTCACCCAGCACCCAACGGACGGCATCAATCACATTGGATTTACCGCAACCATTGGGACCTACGACGCCTACCAAACGGCCGGCGACCGGGATCACCGTCGGCTCTGCGAAGGACTTAAAACCAGCAAGTTTGATTGACTTTAGATGCAATTTGGCCAACGACGACTAGAATAGTGGGATTTTACCCGATTCTAAGGACGCCTTCTCAATGACTACACGTAAAAGCAACGCCGTTAAGGCACAACCCAGCAAAAAACTAGATACCTTTTCCAGCCCAAGCCCTCAGCGGGATTTTGTGATTCACATGGAAATCCCTGAATTCACTTGCATGTGCCCGCTGACTGGCCAACCTGATTTTGCCCATTTCACACTGGATTACATTCCCAATAAAAAATGCGTTGAACTCAAGAGTCTAAAGCTCTATATGTGGTCTTATCGCGATGAAGGTGCTTTTCATGAAGCCGTCACCAATCGCATACTGGATGATCTAATCGCCGCAACCGCACCCCGATATATGCGTTTAACAGCTCGCTGGTATGTGCGTGGTGGGATTTTCACAAACGTGGTGGTCGATCACCGCGCCAAAGGATGGAAACCAGCCCCTTTGGTAGATCTTCCCTCTTTTAAGGCAGAATCCCCCATTCGAGATCAAATTTCATCGCTATGAATCCGCGTCTAGAATTATTGCAGCCCTACCCTTTTGAGCGCCTGCGAGCGCTTCTCAAGGGTTGCCAAGCCCCCTCTGAACTTAAAGCCATTCAACTGTCTATTGGGGAACCACGCCATCCATCACCCGGGTTTGTTCGTCAAGCGCTATGCGATAACTTGGATGGTTTATCCAACTATCCTGCCACTATTGGCCGTGAAGACCTACGACAGACCCTATGCCAATGGCTGGTTTCGCGCTTTCGTTTGACTGCGCTTGATCCCGCAACTCAGGTCATCCCTACCTTGGGAAGCCGTGAAGCACTATTTTCATTGGCGCAAGCAGTGTTAGACCCCACCGACGAAAATGCTCTAGTCCTGTGCCCCAATCCCTTTTATCAAATTTATGAAGGCGCGGCTTTACTAGGTGGTGCCAAACCTTGGTTCATTAACGCCAACCCCGAGCAAGGATATAAACTGCCGTGGAAGTCGGTACCTGACGAGGTCTGGACGCGCGTTCGTATGGTGTATACCTGCTCACCAGGCAACCCAACCGGCGTAGTGATGACCCTGGACGAATGGCGTTATTTATTTGAACAATCTGACCGCTATGGATTTGTAATTGCTGCGGATGAATGCTATTGCGAGATTTATAGCGATGCAGCATACCCTCCTCTGGGTGCCCTTGAAGCAGCTCACCAATTAGGACGCAGAGACTTCAGTCGCTTAATCGTTTTAGGGAGCTTATCAAAGCGCTCTAACCTCCCAGGATTACGCTCTGGATATGCGGCAGGGGATGCAGAAATCATGCGCCGCTTTACCTTATACCGCACGTATCACGGCAGTGCCATGAGCCCTTCAGTTCAATTGGCTAGCCTTGCAGCATGGCAAGATGAAATTCACGTGATTGATAATCGCCGCCAGTACCGTGAGAAATTCATCACATTTCGCGATATTCTGGCGGATGTTTTGCCGCTTGAGATTCCCCCTGCAGGCTTTTATTACTGGGCAAGAACACCTATTGATGATCAAGCGTTTGTGCAGAAACTGTTCTCCGAGCAGCACCTTACGGTGCTACCAGGTAGTCTTCTTGCTCGAGATGCACATGGCACAAACCCGGGACGCAATCATGTTCGCATCGCGCTTGTTGGTTCATTAGAAGAAACCTGTGAAGCCGCAGAACGCATCAAAACTTGCTTAATAAACCTCAGATAAAAAAATGTATTCCATTCACTCGTTAACGCCACTCATTTAAATAGCGCACTCGAAAAGGACCCCAGCACATGACTAATATTCAAACCACCATTGATGAAGCATTTGAACATCGCCAAGACTTTTCACCCTCAAATGCCCCAACGGATTTAGTCAACGCGATCGAAACAGTGATCGCAGGATTAGATACAGGCACGTTACGCGTTGCTGAAAAAATCAATGGCGAATGGCATACCCACCAATGGATCAAGAAGGCAGTGCTGCTCTCCTTTCGTCTGCGTGACAACGGTTTAATGGAAGGTGGCGAGACCCGATATTGGGACAAAGTAGAGAGTAAGTTTGCGCGCTACAGCGATGCAGACTTCAAAGCAGGCGGCTTTCGTGTCGTTCCTCCCGCCGCAGCGCGTCGCGGTGCCTTTATTGCCCGCAATGCTGTTCTTATGCCCTCTTATGTCAACATTGGGGCCTATGTAGATGAAGGGACCATGGTCGACACTTGGGCGACGGTGGGTTCCTGCGCGCAGATCGGAAAGAACGTACATTTGTCGGGCGGAGTAGGTATCGGCGGCGTTCTAGAGCCCGTCCAAGCAAACCCCACCATCATTGAAGACAACTGTTTTATTGGTGCCCGCTCTGAAGTTGTGGAGGGCGTCATCGTTGGAGAAGGTTCAGTCATTTCAATGGGGGTATACATAGGCGTCAGTACCAAGATCTATGACCGCGAAACCGGTACCGTGACCTATGGCCATATACCTCCTGGATCGGTGGTGGTGTCGGGTAACTTACCGGCAGCTGATGGAAGCCATAGTCTTTACTGCGCCGTCATCGTAAAAAAAGTGGATGCTAAAACCCGCGCCAAAACCAGCATTAATGAGCTATTACGAGGCGACTAAAGTTGGCTGGGCTTTCAGCCTATCAAGGCAATCGATAGGCCCTGAGCACTGAATGGGTGGGACGATCGTTATAGAAAGGGGCGCCAAATAACTTGGCATAAGCCGGATGGCGCCGAACGTCCCAACCCGACACTGCAATAATGAATTGGTGTCCGTCTGCTTCATAGCTCATTACACCGCCGGCATATCCACTTTGCTGGCTATCCTTCCATAGTTTAAGCCCTGTCCCTGCATTGAAGGCTTGCAAGCTTCCTCGACCATCCGCAACAAACACAAGATCCCCTGATGTAGCCAAGATACTTGCCAGCGGGGGTTCAGGAAAATCTACTGTCCATACCTTAGATCCTGTCAGAGGGTCACGGGCATCAAGGTGCCCACGGGCCCGCTCATTCTGAGGTGGTATAGGCGTAACTTTGCCGCCTAGATAAGCGTGCTGTGCAGAAAAATCAGGGTGAGCAGGATCATCCAATGAAACATCCATACACCATTCCGCAGCAACCTTATAAATTAAACCCGTCTTTGGACTATAAGCACCTGGCAGCCCAGGAAAAGCGCCATCCACCAAGGGGCACAATCCTTTTTGTTCACCTGCATTAAAGTCTTTTCGGTCTTTCAAGGCACCTGTCACCCGATCAATTCCACTTACAAAATTGCTATTTTTACTCGCCTGCCAAACCCGCAATAAACGCAAATCAGATCCGTAAACAAAAACATAACCTGTACGATTAGGATGCACGATATAGCGAATACCCTTTCGTTCAATCAGTAATGACTCACTTTGAGCGCTATCGAGTACCCAATTTTCGTGAGGCAATTCCTGATGCCAAAAACGGATTTCTCCACTCATCGGATCAATGCCTAAAAGCCCACCAGAATAAAGATTATCGCCTGGACGCACACCATGCGTTTTGAAACTCGAACCCGCGTTATCAAACAAGGGGTAAGGACTTCCCGTGCCCCAGTATAGGGTTCCGCTTCGCTCGTCATAGGCCCCGGGCATGGCGGCCGCAACGCCTGAGGCTGTTATTTGCGGAACAGAAGAATTGGGTACGGTCCATGTATCAAGTGCATTCCATCTTGCCTGCGACCCACCAGTTTTAGGCCCACCCACTAAATCTAAACGCCATACCTCTGCTCCGTTTTTAATGTTTAGCCCCAATAGTTCACCATGTTCGCTATTTGATGGGGTAGTTCCAACAATAAGTCGATCCTGCACAATCAACGGCGGCCCATTCAGGCTGCTCTTCCGCGTACCTTTGGGCCAAAGACGAACATCCCACCGAACCCCCCCATTGTTGAGATTAAAGGCGATGACTCTCCCGCCTGCCCCAGCAAAAAACAGGATGCCCCGATCAATCGCTAATCCACGGCACCCCGAATTGATGAGCGCGCTGGATTCGCCCGTCTCAGCGACTTTGGTGTGCCATCTCACTTTTCCAGTCGCCCCATCCAAAACCCAGATTTGATCAGCTTCAGCGCAGTAGGCAAGGAGTCCCCCAGCCGCAACCGGAAAGCTTGTTAGCGCTTCGGTCACATTCTCTGGTTCATGCAACCAAGCGGTTCGCAAGCGCGAAACGTTGTTTGAATTAATTTCATTGAGTGCGCTGAAATGCCATCCCGAAAGACCACCGTGAATATTTAACCAATCCTGAGTCCCAGCGAACGAATAAAGGGGGATCCATAGAGCGAGGATTAAAGCAATCCTTGCGCAACTCATTGACTTTTGCAGCCAATTGCGAAGTGATAGGAAAAAAGAAGTCATGATAAGCATCAAGTTACAGAGAGAATGCAATAGCAGCAACCCATGATACAAATGAATCCACTACAATCTTAGGCTATGACTTTCTATCACCCCACCGTTGAGTTCGCGATGGAGTTGCTTCGTCGCCCCTCTGTCACCCCTGAAGACTGTGGGTGTCAAGATTTAATTGCCGAGCGTCTTAAGCCACTTGGTTTTATAGCTGAAACTATCGAGGCCGCCGGGGTAAAAAATCTCTGGCTACGCAGAGGAAACCAAGCCCCTTTGCTCGTCTTTGCTGGTCACACTGATGTTGTTCCAACTGGCCCGGAGTCAGCCTGGCTTAGCCCTCCTTTTGAGCCCACCATCAAAGATGGCTTGTTATTTGGGCGCGGAAGCGCAGACATGAAGTCTTCCTTGGCTGCTTTTGTAGTGGCAATTGAAGAAACGCTGCATGAACAACCTCATTTACCTGGTTCCATTGCTTTGCTTCTGACATCAGACGAAGAAGGACCTGCGCGCGATGGAACTGTTCGCGTGGTTGAGAAATTGCAGGCCCGCCATGAAACGATGGACTATTGCCTAGTGGGTGAACCCACCTGTGTAAGCCGCTTGGGTGACACGATCAAGAATGGGCGACGCGGCTCTTTAAGCGGAAGACTGACGGTGAGGGGCATACAAGGTCACGTAGCGTATCCTCATCTTGCTCGCAACCCCATTCATGACATGGCGCCAGCTTTAACTGAATTGGCCTGTACACAGTGGGGTGAAGCAAATCAGGATTTTCCTGCCACCACCTTTCAGGTATCGAATATTCATGGCGGAACTGGGGCAGGAAATGTGATCCCCGGTACGGTAGAACTACTATTCAATTTTCGTTATTCCACTTCTAGCCCCGCAGAGCAACTGCAAACGCGGGCCACAGAAATTCTAAAGCGCCACGGCCTAGAATTCGATTTAGATTGGGATCATGGTGCCCAGCCTTTCTTAACAGCACGCGGTGAACTAGTGGATGCCTTGCGAGATAGTATTCGCACTGTTACAGGTTTGAAGGCTGAAGTTTCAACCACGGGTGGAACCTCCGATGGTCGTTTCATCTCGCGCTGGTGTCGTGAGGTAGTAGAGTTCGGCCCCATCAACGCAAGCATCCATCAAATTAATGAACATGTCCGCGTGGAAGACTTAGCACCTCTGACTGAAATTTATGCGGGACTCATAGAGCGATTATTAGGCGAACCCTTCCATGACGAAGGGGAAGACAATGAAAAGTGAAGATCTAATTTGGTCAGAAGCCCTAGATAACCTCAATACGCCTAGAGATTTCATTCGCTTTGGTTCGACTCGATTCATGCGAGCGGGATTATTTTTTGGTCACGGTTTTCCCGACGCCTTAAGCGAGTGTCGCTATCTTGTAGCATTTTCATTGCAACTCGCTGTGAACCAAGCTGATCATTGGCTAGATGCCAAACTCACTAAATTTGAATGTGAACAGGTACTTGACTTACTCAAGCTACGCTGTGAAAGTCGTCAGCCTGCAGCCTACTTAACCGGCGAAGCTTGGTTAGCAGGATTTCGCTTCCGCGTTGATCCTCGAACCATTGTGCCCCGCTCGTTAATTGGCGAACTACTCGAAGACGAAGCGTTGACCCCATGGATGGATATCTCAACAACGCAGCGCATCGCCGACATTTGTACCGGAGGCGCTTCTCTTGCAATCTTGCTCGCTCTTCTCGCACCAGATGCTGAAGTCGATGCCGTAGATCTTTCCTCAGATGCACTAGAAGTCGCAGAACTGAATGTAGCGGATTACCATATGCAATCTCGGGTGCATTTGTTGCATGGCGACTTAATGAGTCCTTTAAACGGCAAGTATGATTTAATCGTCTCAAACCCACCGTATGTCGATGCTAAAGCAATGGCTCATCTGCCTGACGAGTATCGCAATGAACCAAGGATGTCACTTGAAAGCGGTAAAGATGGTTTAGATCACTCCCGAGCTTTAATTGCTGGCGCAAAAGACCATCTTAATGAAGACGGCATCCTGATGGTAGAAATAGGCCATCAGCGCGCCCTATTAGAACTTTCCTACCCAGACCTTCCCTTTACTTGGCTCGAGTCGCGGGACGGGGGGACTTATGTTTTTGTCCTCCGCCAGCAGGACTTGTAGGTTTGATCAGCCCGGCCCACTGCATCACGCGCGTAGTTTCAGTCACATCGAGTTCTATTGTTTGACCGCGTTTTAAGCGGGGAGGCAAAGCAATGATCCCAAAGCGAACACGCATTAAACGACTAACAGTAAAGCCCATCGCCTCAAACATCCGTCGTACCTCACGATTACGCCCTTCGCGCAAAATCACCTCATACCAGTGATTAGCCCCCTCACCCCCGCGATCTTCAATACGTTCAAACCAAGCAGGTCCGTCCTCCAACATAATCTCGCGCGTAGAGGCCACCATCTGTTCTTCGGTCAACTCACCTAAGACACGCACCGCATACTCGCGCTCCACTTCAAAGCGCGGGTGAGCAATCTGGTTAGCCAGTTCACCGCTGGTGGTAAAAACGAGCAAGCCACTGGTATTAAAGTCCAGTCGGCCAATCGCTATCCAACGCTGCCCCCGCAGTCTAGGCAGCTTATGAAACACACTGGGACGTCCTTCTGGATCATCGCGGCTCACGATTTCACCTTCCGGCTTGTGATACAGCAATACGCGGGGTAGCTTGACCTCTTCAGGGGCTTGCACACGCAAACGCCGATTACCCGTCTGAATAAGATCGTTCTCCTGCACACGGGTGCCCGGCATAGCCACAATACCATTCACCATCACCGCGCCAGCCTCTACCAAAGCATCCATTTCACGTCGCGAACCCATACCTGAGTCGGCCATAAATTTCTGCAATCGTATGCCTTCATTCACCATATAGGGACTCTTCATTCATCGTGTTTTCCGATTGATGTGGGATAGAGTCGGTCTCTTCAGCTTTTGATGGCTCTGCAACAGATTCTGTTTCTAAGGAGCCTAGAGCGTCTTCTAAAACAGGGAACGATTGAGGATCAGCTTCGAGATCGGCTAGGGGTGGCAGTTCTTGTAAGGAGCGTAAACCTAAATCATCAAGCATGCGGCGTGTCGTTCCAAATAATTCAGGGCGACCTGGCACTTCCCGATGGCCAATCACATCAATCCATCCTCTCGCTTCTAATGCACGCAAGATTTGGGTAGAGACAGCCACGCCTCGAATGTCTTCAATATCGCCTCTTGTAACAGGCTGACGATAGGCAATGATGGCTAAGGTTTCCATCACTGCGCGCGAATATCTTGGAGGGCGTTCGGGATGCAGTCTGGCAAGCCTGGCTTGAACATCAGGGCGTGTTTGAAAGCGCCAACCAGACGCCACCTGTACGAGAATCAAACCACGATCATTCCAAGTCTCGCGCAATTCATCCAGTAAACGTCGCAATACCTCTGAGGGTATTTCTTCATCGAAGAGTTTCCGCAACTGACTAGCACCTAATGGCTCTTGTGCAGCAAGCAGAGCCCCCTCAATCAAGCGAAGTGCTTGTTTGAGATCGATGACTGGGGCTGCGGCATCGCTTGAGGGGATCAACGATTCGGCATGGTCTTGATCTAAAGACAAATCAGTTTCGGTTGTACTCATGTTTTTTCAGCTAAACGAACATAAATGGGTGCGAAGACTTGATCCTGCATGAATTGCACCAACCCTTCTTTCACTAACTCTAAAAGGGCTACGAAATGCACCACAACAATAGGCACAGTAGCCGTTTTTTCAAATAATTCTATGAACTCAATAAACTGATGATCCGAGAGTTTTCGCAGAATAATGGTCATGTGCTCGCGTACCGAAAGCTGCTCACGGGTAATTTGATGATGTCTATTCATGCGCGCACGCGCCAGCACGGCGTACCAAGCATCTCTCAACTCATCAGGATCAACCTCTGGCAGTCTAGGAGAAAGGTCTTGAATGATCTCAGCCGCTGCAGGTTGAAAATCACGATTTAGACGAGGAATCGTATCCATGGCACGAGCAGCGAGTTTGATTCGCTCGTATTCCAAAAGGCGCCGCATCAATTCTGCGCGAGGATCTTCACCATCCTCATCCCGCACCGAAGGTGGGCGGGGTAAGAGCATGCGCGCTTTGATTTCAATCATCACAGCAGCCATCACTAAGTATTCAGCAGCCAACTCCAACCGCACAGTCCGCATTGCCTCCACATAAACCATGTACTGTCGGGTGAGTTCGGCCATCGGAATATCAAGGATATCCAACGCATTTTTGCGAATCAGGTAAAGCAGTAAATCCAGTGGCCCTTCAAAGCTCTCGAGGAAGATTTCGAGCGCCTCAGGCGGGATATATAAATCCGTAGGGAGTTCAAGTAAAGGCTGCCCTCGAATCAGCGCCAAGCGAGGCGGTGTGGGATTTTCTAACGGTTCAGACGTCATGGCGACCTCATTGGTCAGCGCCGCGCTCACGAGTAGCTCAAGCCCATAGCATCACGTACATCGCGCATCGTATCTTGCGCCAGTTTTCGGGCACGCTCACAACCATCCGCAAGCACATTACGTACTGCTGTCGGATCTTCTTGCAACATCAAAGCCCGTTCCCGAATAGGAGCCAGTTCTTTCAGCATAGCGTCCACCACTGGTTGTTTACAATCTAAGCAACCAATACCTGCAGTGGTGCATCCCTCACGCACCCAGCGGCGCGTATCGTCATCGCTATAAATCTCATGCATAGACCAAACCGGGCAAAGCGCAGGATCACCCGGATCGGTCCGCCTTATTCGCGCAGGATCAGTGGGCATGGTGCGTACTTTACGTGTGATTTGCTCAGGATCTTCGCGCAAGGAAATAGTATTACCATAGGACTTCGACATTTTCTGACCATCCAAACCTTGAAGGCGTGAGGCCTCAGTAAGTTTGGCATGGGGTTCAACCAAGATCATCTTGCCTGATCCTTCCAGATAACCAAATACACGCTCACGATCTGCAACCGTAAGATTTTGGCTATCCGCCAGTAAAGCTCTTGCGGCCTCAAGTGCCTCTTCATCACCTTGTTCTGTGTAGCGATTACGCAGATCCATATAGAGTTTGGCTTTCTTGTTACCCAAACGTTTGACTGCCATCTGAGCCTTTTCCTCAAAGCCGGGCTCACGGCCATAAAGATGATTGAAACGTCGCGCAATTTCGCGGGTAATTTCTATGTGAGGTACCTGATCTTCTCCCACAGGTACCAAGTTTGAACGGTATATCAAAATATCTGCGGCCTGCAGCAAGGGATAGCCCAAAAAACCGTAAGTCGATAAATCTCGATCTGACAGTTTTTCTTGTTGATCTTTATAGCTGGGCATTCGCTCTAGCCAGCCTAGCGGAGTCATCATCGAGAGCAAGAGATGTAATTCAGCGTGCTCAGGCACTTTAGACTGAATAAACAGTGTTGCTTGATTGGGATCAACACCCACTGCAAGCCAATCAATCACCATGTCCCAAATACTCTGCTCAATCATTTGAGGATCATCGTAGTGTGTGGTGAGCGCATGCCAATCAGCAACCATAAATAGGCACTCATGCTCATGCTGCAAATGAATCCAATTCTTAAGCACACCATAATAGTGGCCAAGGTGAAGCGCGCCCGTAGGGCGCATGCCGGAAAGAACCCGATCAGGATACATAACGAATGACGACTCCAAATTCAATAAAATATTATTGTTATAGACCAACAATCAATGCGGCAAGATACAAAGTAGCGTAAAGCAATGGCCGCATCAAACTCTCTAATAAGTTACCAGAGAGAGCCAGAAGTAAAATAATGATCATGCTATAACGTTCTAAACCCTCTAACTGTAATGCCCAGCGCACAGGCAAAGTACTCAACAGAATGCGCCCGCCATCCAAAGGTGGGATAGGCAAGAGATTAAATACCATCAAAATGGCATTGATCTGCATCCCAGCTTCGGCCATTTGCTCAGCATACAGTGCGACGGGGCCTACTTCAGAGACCGATACCCAACGCAGCAGAATCGCCCATAAGAGCAACATCACAAAATTGGAAGCGGGCCCTGCTGCAGCCACCCAAGCCATGCTGCTTCGTTTATTTCTGAGACGACGAACATCAATGGGAACAGGTTTTGCCCAACCAATGAGCGTTAGGGGTGTATGGGTGATTCGACTGAATACAAACAAAGCAAAAGGCACTGCCAGAGTGCCAATCGGATCCACATGTTTAATAGGGTTAAGGGTAATACGCCCCATCATGCGCGCAGTGGGATCCCCCAACATATTGGCCACGTATCCATGCGCAGCCTCATGCAGAGTGATAGCAAAAATCACCGGAATAGCAACCATTAAGATATCGATTAAAATTTCAATCATGCTGTCTCAAATCCAAAGCTTTTAATTGCTCCGCGCCCTTCTCTCACCAAGAGAGGCGCGTCGCCAGACAAATCAATCACGGTCGTTAATCCAAATCCACACGAGCCAGAATCGATCACCAAATCTACTTTTTTTTCCAGTCTTATTCGAATTTCTTCACCGTCTGACAGGGCCTGATCCACACCGGGAAGTAATAAACTGGTGCTCACCATAGGTTCACCCAGCTCTTCCAGCAAAGCCAAAGCAACCGCATGATCTGGAACGCGTAAGCCGATCGTGGCGCGCTTAGGATGTTGTAATCGCTTAGGGACTTCTTTAGTTGCCGAAAGTAAAAATGTATAGCTTCCTGGAGTATGAGCTTTCAAAGTTCGGTAAGTTTGATTATCAACCTTTGCATAGCGTGCTATTTCCGCCAAGTCACGACACATCAAAGTCATGTGATGCTGATCGTCTAGCTCACGAATGGTGCGAATTCTCCCCACCGCATCTTTGTCATCAAGATGACACCCCAAGGCATAACAGGAGTCCGTCGGGTAAGCGACCACGCCTCCCTGACGTATAATATCGGCCGCTTGGCGAATCAGTCGTGCCTGGGGGTTGTCGGGATGAATAAAAAAGTATTGAGACATTTAGGTCCAGGCTTGCCAAACCGGCTTGCAGATCGATGGAAGCGCTGCCAAACGACCTGGCAAGGTAAAGCTTTCTCCGGGGCCATGATAATCAGATCCCCTTGATGCCATCAATCCATAATGTTGGGCATAGTCTGCAAAACGATGCACTTGTACCTGAGTATGGTTACCGGTAACGACTTCAATCGCCTCACCACCTAAATCCTTAAAGTCAGCCATCAAGGCACGCAAACCGGTTGAACCAATTTTGTAGCGCCCAGGATGAGCAAGGACTGCAATTCCCCCTGCTGCACGTATCCAAGAGATGGCCTCACCCAGCTCTGCCCAACGATGCGAGACATAACCCGGCTTTCCCTTGACCAAATAGCGCTTAAATACAGCCGAAACATTCCGCGCTTTACCTTGTTCTACTAAAAATCGGGCAAAGTGCGTGCGCCCAACCATTTGATCCGAACTTGCAAAAGACATAGCACCTTCAAAGGCACCCGGGATACCGGCTGCGGCAAGGCTATCCCCCATTTTCTGTGCCCTTTGAAGACGCCCGCCCCTGACTATGTTTAATCCATCAACCAAACGGGGATGCTTGGGATCGATATTGAGTCCAACGATATGCACTGTTAATCGGTCCCAGCTTACTGAAACTTCTACCCCAGGAATGAGTCGGATACCTTTAGCCTGAGCGGCCGAGTGGGCCTCTTCGAGGCCGGAAACATCATCATGATCAGTCAGCGCCAAAACATCTACACCACCCTTAACTGCCAGCGATACGAGATCTGCAGGGGAAAGAAGACCGTCGGAAACGGTTGAATGACAATGCAAATCGACGTTGCGCATAAAGTTTCTGCAAGAATGAAAGCTTATTTTACCAGAGCGCTTGCTCTACCACTTGCCACACCGTTGTTGGACAGTGACTGGATTGGTACAGGATAATGATTTGATGACTACATTTTTACTTGATTTTCTTCCTTTACTGGCTTTCTACGGAGCTTTTTGGCTTGGCGGAATCTATGTAGCAACCGGGGTAGGCATTCTGGCATCAGCGATGTCTATTGCTTGGGCTTTGGGGCGGCGTCATCCCATACGCCCTATGGCTTGGATCAGCTTTGGTCTGATTGTTGTATTCGGGGGAGCCACCCTGATCTTGCATGATGAAACCTTCATCAAGTGGAAACCCACCGTATTGTATTGGTTGTTTGCGAGCGTGTTATGGATAGGGCCACGACTATTGGGGAAAAACCCAATTGCCATGCTTTTAGGCAAGGAACTGCACTTAAGTGAAGCAATCTGGACAAAAGTAAATAATAGTTGGGCAGTTTTATTCTCTTTGTTGGGGGTGCTTAATTTGGTGATTGCTTACAATTTCGACACCACCACCTGGGCAACCTTTAAGGTTTTCGGAACAATGGCTATCATGGTAGTGTTTTTGATCGTGCAAGGAATCTTCCTCGCTCCGCACATGCAAAACGAGAAGAAATAATCCTCATGCACCCAAGCAACCCTACAGCTTCGCAAATCCAAGATACATTGCAGGCGACATTTCAACCTACCTCACTTTTCGTTCATGACGATAGCGCGAAACACGTTGGTCATGCTGGAGCGAGGGAGGGCGGCGGGCATTATCACATTATCATCGTGTCCTCGATGTTTGTAGGACAAAATTTAGTGCGCCGGCATCGTCAGATATATACTGCCTTGAAGCCATTAATGGGTAGTGCTATACACGCTTTGGCTATTGAGGCCTTGGCACCAGGAGAGGCGGCAGAGCAAGCGGTAGTGCCTTCGCCCTCAAATTGAGCAGCTAATTCGACACCAAAGGAAAACAAATGAACGCAAAGCAAGCCCTGGCCTCTTTGGCCTTGATTGGAAGCACTCTCAGCCTGACGCTGATGTTTGCTCAACACACCAATGCCCAAACAGGCGATCCCGCTCCCAGTGCCGCAAGCTCCGCCGGTGCCAGCCTAGGCAACGATATTACTGTTAATGGACATGTGATATCAGCAGCCTTGATAGATATGATTGCTAAATCACAGGCTGCTGGGGGCACACCTGATACACCCGCCATGCGCAGCGATATCCGCGACCAATTGATCAATTTAACTTTGATCGCGGAAGAAGCTGTGCGTCAAGGTGTGGATAAGCAGCCCGACGTCGCCATGCAACTAGATGTTCAGCGCCAGCAAATTTTAGTTCGTGCCTTCCAACAGCATTACGCTAAAACCACTCAGGTTGATGATGCTGCACTCCGGGCAGAATATGAAAAAGTCCGCGGTGAAATGGGTGAGAACGAGTACAAAGCGCAACACGTTCTAGTTAAAACCGAAGAAGAAGCCAAGAAAATCATTGCCGATCTAAACAAAGGGGGTGACTTGGATAAAATCGCTGCAGCGCAATCCTTAGATACAGGATCAAAAGAGAGTGGCGGTCATCTTGATTGGGCCGTTCCTCAAGCCTACGTGAAGCCCTTCAGCGAAGCTATGATCGGATTGAAGAAAGGGGAGTTCACCAAGACCCCAGTGCAAACTCAATTTGGTTATCACGTCATTAAATTAGAAGATTTGCGTGCAGTTAAGGCGCCTAGTTTTGAAGAAGTCAAAGAGAACCTGCGTCAACAGCATGTTCAGCAAGATTTTGGTAACGTAGTCCACGCACTGCGTGAAAAGGCCAAAATCACCGGCCTGTAATACCCGCTTGATATTTTAAGCACTTGAAAGGCAGCCTTTTAGATAGTTTAAGGGGCTGCCTTTTTGTTGATTAGTAAAAGTAAGGATCAGAGGGTGTGGGGCGCGTTTTAAATCTCTTGTGTCCCCAGAAGTATTGATCAGGGCGAGCTCGCGCCTGGGTCTCAACAAAAGCGTTCATGCGGCGCACATCCACTTCCAGATCATCAGTGGGGAAACTCTCCCACGCAGGATGAAAGGCAACGGTATAACCTTTTGAACCCGGTTCCTGCCACATTGTGACGGGAACGACTTTAGCTTTAGTCAGTGAAACCAAACGCGGCAAAGTGGTGACTGTAGCAGCAGGTATATCAAAAAAAGGGACAAAAATGGAATCTCGATCCCCAAAGTCCATATCTGGCAAAAAGTAGAGTCTTCTTCCTTCTCGAATGGCACGCACCATAGGCCGCAAACCTTCACGGCGATCCAGCATAATCACATCACCTAAACGATCTCGCGAGTCCTGGATAACCTTATCCAACAAGGGATTTTTATGTGGAGTAAAAAAACCTACACCTTTAAATTCCATGCCCATGCGAGCACCACCGATCTCTAGACCCAGTGCATGCATTGCCAAAAAAATTACTGGACCTTCTTTGACTGCCTCGTAATGGTGGATATCCTTTAGCTGCACTCTTTTTTTAATGACTTCTGCAGGGGCAAACCACACCACTCCCAATTCAAGAAAACTTCTAACCAAGGCACGAAAGTAATCAATTTGAATTTTCTTTCGTTCAGATGAACTCAGATGAGGAAAACACAAGCGAATATTGGTCTTCGCGGTATGCGCTGAACGGGTGAACATGACAATAGGGCCAACAAGATGTGCGAGCCCATTGATGACTGTTTGAGGCAAAAAATGAATCAGCCAAAGCAGGCCTATACCCCATCGCATCATGATTGTTTCAGTTCTATCAATTCAAAGCGCTCGGTATAACGCTTAGGAAAATGAGAGGGCCAAAAGCGCATGACCAAATCACCAAACACTGCTTCAAATTCAGATGGGCTTAAATTTTTTGATGAGGTCTGCGCTTGCAATGCATAGTGCTCCATCCAAGTTGGAATATCTTCATCTTCACGTTTTAATAATCGACCTGAAACCCCATTCAAAAAATGGAGTTCATGAATCAATTTTCGTGCTGCAGTCTCAATAGCTACCGGGTCGATCAACGAGCGCTCTCTATCAGTGCTATCAACTCGATACCAAATATAAAACTCAGTACTCATCTTACGTTTTCGGAAGGGGTGTTTTCAGAAAGTTTCGGTTTATCGTTGACGGGCAATTTTGCAACCGCAAGCACCCACCCGTGCCCGGGCTGAAGTTCAACAGCATGAACAACTTGAGCACTATCTATGCTGTCTTCATCAACTTCGTTAACATGAGATTCAACGGATTCCTGACCACCTAACAACGCAGTATCTTCAATATTAAATTGTAAATTTTGCCCAGGTGCTGGGGTGGCATCACCTTCGTAAGCAAATAAACGCATCCGTCGTTTGACTCTGCCTAAGAAATGAGCACGCGCCACAATCTCTTGCCCCGTGTAACACCCCTTTTTGAAACTCACCCCCTGCAATAAATCCAGATTCAGCATTTGCGGAATCCAGGTATCCGTGGTCAGCCCCACTACTTCGGGTTCACCTGATCGCACGCAAGAAATCAGCCAAGCTTGAAGGCTTGGAGTGAACTTTAGAGAGAGTTGATCTCTTAAATCTTTTGCGTATGAAGTTGAACTCATCAGAACCCAACGGCCTTTACTCATGCAAGCAAGAAGGCCATCAACTGAATGTGTTGTTGCTCTGGGTTCTTCAGGAACGTCCCATCCCGCATCTTGCAGAAAGATGCGCATCGCATCGCCCCACAATGCAGATCGTGCCACCCGGTTTCCAGCGGACTCTAAGATCACCTTGGCGCGCAATTTATACATCATCAGACGCTTTAAAGCTGTGGCTTCAAGCTCAGAGGGAAGATCTAAATAAAACTGTCCTTGCCAAAAGCCACACAAAAACAAAAACAAAACTCGGCCCTTAGGGGTGCAATGCGCCGCAAGAAGACTGTGTCCTTGTTTCACACGGGCCATATCTTGGGTCAATTGCCCTTGCAAAAAGACTTCAGCTTCTTCTCCTGATGCACAGATCAATCCGCGATCATCAAGGGAGCACCATCCAGAAGGAATGTGGAAATTGGCCAATATGGCATCGTCAAGTTCGGAAAGCCGAAATCGTTTCTTGTGTTCTGTCAGCACAGTTGAAATAGGTGTAGTCATACTAAATCCTAACATGCGACTCATTTCAAACCACGATCATTCCCCTAGCCATCGTACTTATATAATCCTGAGTGCTCGAGTCAGAAACGGGTTCGCTTCAATGCTCGCCCCTTGTCTGGGTATGGGCGGACTTATTTTAAGCGGGATTCCAATTTGGGGGCGCATTCTAGCTTGCACAGGCATGATTGCACTACTCAGCCTACAACTCAGAAAACCTGCACAACAAAATATATCTTTTCCTTTAGAAATGAACGATTGCAATATGCTTTGCTATCAGAAAAAAGGGCGATCTTATGTGCTTAAGTTACAAAAATGGGGATGGGCCAGTGCTTACGGATTGAGCTTGTCATTTTCAGGCTGGCCCCACAAAAGGCTATTTTTAGCCTCTGCGCATTATCCACCCGCCTTATTGAGAAACTTAATTCGCCATCGCATTGATGCGCATTCCGCGCAAGAAAACCTGAATGAATGCGTGCAAACGCCGGCGAAGCCTCGGCTTTGGCTATAATTCAGTTCTTATCCTGCAAAGCCCTACTTCACTCAAAGCCAATTATGTCCCTCACGCTTGCTTTATCTGGTCCTCTAGCCCTTTCTCATTTTAGAAAAGAGCGTTTGCAAGAGCATATTTTGAGCACGACTGGAGACAGTCTTGATGTGAACGCCCTTTTCCTCCATATCGTAAAACTCAATAAATCCTTGAGTGAAGAACAGATTGAACAGCTATCCAAGCTCTTAGAGTATGGCGACAAAACAAAAGCGACTTCTTCACATGATGCATCAGTCATTATCACGCCTCGCTTGGGAACACTTTCACCTTGGTCCACAAAAGCCACTGAAATACTGCGCGGCTGCGGTTTACTTGAAGTGATGCGCGTTGAGCGCGCAATAGTATTTTCACTCATGAACAAGGAAGGGAAAATACTGGATTTTGATTCATCACGGCCCTACCTCTCCGCGCTATTCGATCCCATGACTGAAAGCGTGTTGACCTCTTTGGATGAGGTCGACCGAGTATTCGAAGAATTCTCACCACAGCCATTAGAATATATCGAATTGGGACAAGAGCCCCATGCTGCGTTGGTTCGTGCCGATAAAGAACTGGGGCTTGCTCTTGCCAGCGATGAAATTGACTACCTAGTCAATCTATTTGCAGGCTTGGGCCGTAACCCCACAGATGCAGAATTGCTCATGTTCGCTCAAGCCAATTCAGAACATTGTCGCCATAAAATATTCAATGCAGATTGGAAGATTGATGGTGTAGAGCAAGCGTATTCGTTATTTGGTATGGTGCGTAAAACGCATCAACACACCCCTCAAGGCACCATCGTTGCCTATGCTGATAATGCCGCGATTATTCAAGGTGAACCCCTGCAGCGCTTTCATCCGGTTGCAGAAGATCATCGCTATGCTTATCGCCCAGTGTTAGGGCACCTAGTAGCCAAAGTCGAAACACACAATCACCCCACTGCGATTGCACCTTACCCAGGCGCAGCGACGGGCTCAGGGGGAGAGATTCGTGATGAAGGCGCTACAGGTCGTGGTGCAAAACCAAAGGCGGGGTTGGTGGGTTTTTCAGTCTCTAATTTACGCATACCGGGCGCAGAACAAGCATGGGAAGAAGGCTCAGGTGCAAAGCCTTCACGAATTGCCTCTGCCTTACACATTATGTTGGATGGCCCAATAGGTGCCGCAGCCTTCAACAATGAATTTGGGCGGCCCAATTTAGCAGGCTACTTTCGCACTTTTGAGTTAAAAGTGGATGGCGAATGGCGGGGCTATCACAAGCCCATCATGTTGGCGGGTGGAATCGGCACGATAGACGATGAGCAATCCTTTAAGTTTGATCTGACCCCGGGCACTCTGTTTATTCAGTTGGGTGGTGCAGGAATGCGTATCGGCTTAGGCGGAGGCGCTGCCTCATCGATGCAATCGGGCACCAATACCGAAGCGCTCGATTTTGACTCGGTGCAAAGAGCCAACCCAGAGATGCAACGCCGTGCGCAAGAAGTGATTGATCGCTGCTGGCAGTTGGGTGCAAAAAACCCTATTCTATCAATTCATGATGTAGGCGCAGGCGGCTTATCGAATGCCTTTCCTGAACTTGCACATGGAGGAGGCGTAGGTGCGCATTTTGACCTACGCAAAGTCCCCTCGGAAGAACCCGGCATGAGCCCGCGTGAAATCTGGAGTAATGAAGCGCAGGAGCGTTATGTTCTGGCAATTCTCCCTGAACACCTGTCAGAGTTTTCCGAATTATGCAGACGTGAGCGCTGCCCATTTGCAGTAGTAGGTACCGCAACAGCCGAACCTCAACTCAAAGTGGAAGATCCGCACTTCGGCAACCTTCCTGTTGATATGAGCCTGGATGCCTTGCTCGGCAAACCTCCCCGCATGTTGCGCGATGTAAAACATGCCCCGCCAACACTCAAGCCACTCGATTTTTCTGGGGTGACCGTGCATGACGCGCTGATGCGCGTGTTGCGCTTACCGACAGTGGCTGACAAACGTTTCCTGATTACCATTGGGGATAGAACTGTGGGGGGGTTGTGCGCGCGCGATCCTCTCGTTGGCCCTTGGCAACTCCCCGTGGCAGATGTAGCGGTAACAGCTGCCGGGTTTCAAGATTTTCATGGCGATGCTTTTGCTATTGGCGAACGTGCTCCTTTGGCTCTAATCAGCGGCCCTGCATCAGCTCGCATGGCCCTAACAGAATCCATCACCAATCTTTTGGCTGCGGATATCCCTGCATTGGATCGCATCAAACTCTCAGCAAACTGGATGGCGGCAGCTGGGGCCCCTGGAGAAGACGCTATTCTGTTTGAAACTGTTCGCGCCTTATGCCTTGAATTATGCCCAGCATTAAATCTTGCCATTCCAGTTGGTAAAGATTCACTCTCGATGCGGACGCGCTGGGAGGATTCTGAGGGTGAACATCGCGTGACCTCGCCGCTTTCATTGGTCATCAGCGCCTTTGCTCCGGTATCGGATGTGCGTCACACGCTGACTCCAGAATTAAAAACTTCCGGCGATGCTGAGACTGAGCTTGTGCTCATTGACCTATCGGGTGGCCAGCAACGTTTGGGGGGCAGCGCTCTAGCGCAAGTTTATGCTCAGTTAGGAGATACCTCTCCTGACCTAGATTCCCCAGCGCGATTACGCGCACTGTTTGAAGTGATGCAAACCCTGCGCCACCAAAACAAAATCCTTGCCTGCCATGATCGTTCCGATGGAGGCGTCATCGTCACCGTGCTTGAAATGCTCTTCGCTTCGCGTGCAGGCTTGACTCTTGATCTAAGCAAGTGCTGTGACGCCTCTTCTACTTTGAGCTATTTGTTCAATGAAGAGCCTGGCATGGTCATTCAAATTCGCAGCGCAGATCGTGATCAAGTCATTCAGGTGATTGCTGATTCGCAGTCAGGCTTAGAAGTTCAAGTTTTGGGTCAAATCATTTCGCATAAAGATCATTTCACCATTCTTCACAATAAAGATACGCTTCTCGACCAACCTCTCGTTGAATTTGAACAAGCATGGTCAGAAACCAGTTGGCGCATGCAAGCGCTGCGCGACAACCCGAAGTGCGCAAACGAGGCCTATCAAGCCATCAAAGATCGCCTGGATTCAGGGCTGCATGCTGTGCTGACATTTGATGCACAAGAAGATATTGCCGCTCCCTATATTCATACTGGGGTTCGTCCCCGTATCGCCATACTCCGCGAGCAAGGCGTGAACGGCCAAGTAGAAATGGCTGCAGCCTTCGATCGAGCAGGCTTTACTGCTATCGACGTGCACATGAGCGACATCTTGTCTGGTCGCCAAAACTTGTCAGACATGGTGGGGCTTGTCGCGTGTGGTGGCTTCTCTTACGGTGACGTCCTCGGAGCAGGCCAAGGGTGGGCGCGCTCGATTCTTTTCAATACGCGTGCGCGTGATGCGTTTGAAGCCTTCTTCCATCGCCCGGATAGCTTTGCACTGGGTGTATGTAATGGCTGCCAAATGATGTCTGGGCTTTCAGAACTTATTCCAGGAGCAACATGGTGGCCCAAGCTTCAACGCAATCGTTCTGAGCAGTTTGAGGCGCGCTGGGCCATGGTAGAAGTCTTAGCTAGCCCATCTTTGTTCTTGAGTGGCATGGAGGGAAGCCGACTTCCCGTCCCCGTAGCGCATGGCGAAGGGCGCATGATGTTTAGGTCTGTTGAAGACGCGCATCACGCCTCTCGACTCGGCGCTCTGCGTTACATTGATGGTCATGGGGAACCCGCTGCCCACTACCCCGCAAACCCCAACGGGACGGAGGGGGGCTTAACAGGGGTGACCACAGAAGATGGTCGCTTCACGATTCTCATGCCGCACCCCGAGCGTGCGTTCCGCACCGTGCAATATTCGTGGTACCCCAGTGAGTGGAATGTAGGCATAAAAAACAGCGATGGGCCTTGGCTCAGGATGTTCCGTAACGCACGTCGCTCAGTCGGATAAGGTGAGGTGAGGTGAGGTGAACATAGATCAATCGGCTGGCGATAGCCGACCATTTGTCGAGGTCGTCGCGGGCATTATTTTGATGCCCGATCAATCTTTTTTGATGGCGAGCCGCCCCCCGGGGAAAGTCTATGCAGGCTATTGGGAATTCCCTGGAGGAAAAGTAGAACCGGGCGAATCGCCTCGAGCTGCCCTAGATCGCGAGCTACGCGAAGAGCTAGGCATTACTCCAACAAGAGCCGACCCTTGGTTGGTGCGAACCCATAGCTATGCGCACGCCCGCGTTCGCATCCGTTTTTTCAGAGTCACGCGTTGGGAGGGCACACCTTTGCCTCGTGAAGGCCAAGGACTGTCATGGCACCCTCCAGGCCCTCCTGTATTAGAACCTATGCTACCCGCGAATGGACCGGTGCTGCGAGCACTCAATTTGCCTGATCGCTACGCCATCACTGGCGCAGACCTTGTAGGTGAACCCCATGCATTGCTGGGTATTCATCAAGCCTTGCAACAGGGCGTAAAACTATTTCAGGTTCGAGAAAAATCATTCTCCCCTGCCAGGCTAAGGCAGTTCGCGGCACAGGTCATCGACCTAGCCCATACCGCAGGTGCCAAGGTACTGATCAATAGCGATCCAGCTACGGCTGAAGCATGCGGCGCAGATGGGGTGCATCTAGACTCAAGGCGTCTCATGGCCATGACTAAACGACCTGATCTCATGCTATGCGCAGCATCGTGCCATACATCGCAGGAACTAGAACATGCGCAAAAGCTCAATCTGGATTTTGTGGTCTGGGGCCCCATCAAAGCCACCCTTAGCCATCCTGAACAAGCTGGACGTGGCTGGGAAGCTTTTGCAGAAGCATTGGTCGGCCATGACAACCTTCCCGTTTATGCCATCGGGGGTCTCACCCCAGCAGATCTTGCTGAAGCCCGAGAATATGGCGCACAAGGCATTGCGGGTATCCGCGGCCTAGCGCTTTCCTAATTTTTTTGCAGTCCTTTGCGGCCAGCCCAGTCACGGGCGAACTGGTTGGCACTACGACCACTGCGAGAGCTGCGCATCAGCGCCCACTGAAGTGCTTCATGCCGGAAAACATCCTGCTCTTCATGCGCAGGCGCGGCACCTAATTGAGTAGCCCAATGCTCGGCAATTTCTAGGAACACCTTTTGATCCATGGCATAGAAAGACAACCAAAGACCAAAGCGATCTGACAGGGAGATTTTTTCTTCGATGGCTTCAGCAGGATGGATCTCATCGCCTTCATGCCGTGTGCCTTCGTTGTCGGCATGTAAGTCCGGCATCAGGTGCCGGCGATTACTGGTAGCCACCACCAATACATTGCCAGAAGGTGCCGATAGCGATCCGTCTAATAAAGACTTGAGTGAAGTCCAAGCAAGATCGGCAGCTTCAAAAGAGAGGTCATCACAGAACAGCACAAAGCGCTCTTCTCTGTCTCGAATCAATGCAAGAATATCAGGGAGTTCTGATAAACCAGATTTATCAATTTCGATCACACGCAAGCCTTCAGCCATATACTCCTGCAAAGCAGCCTTCACTAGACTGCTTTTACCGCAGCCCCGCGCGCCTGAAAGCAATACATGATTAGCCGGAAAACCTTTCAGGAACTGACGAATATTTTGATCGAAGCGCACACGTTGATCTTCAATACCATGCAAATCTTCAAAGCGTGTCACCACCGAAAAAGGAAGCGGATCTAACCCGCCTTGTTGGCCTCGACGTACCCACCGCCAGGCATAGTACTTATCCCAATCAGGCAATGGCACCGGTCTCGGTAGCCAAGCAGAAAGTTGGTTAAGTACAATTTCAAACAGTGGCGAACCCTGCCCCATTAAATTTTGGCTCAAAAGAATGCCTGCTTAACTTGAAGTTGATGACATGTGTGAGCCTGGATCTCAGCCAAGCTATATATTGCTTTAGCTTCGGTAGTCTGCATTGATCTTGACGTAGTCGTATGAGAAATCGCAGGTCCATACACTTGTTGAAGCAGGTCCTCGACCTAATTCTACCTTCACTAAAATTTCTGTCTCTTTCATCACGCGCTGACCCTCTTCCTCTCGGTAACTGGCAGCACGTCCGCCGTGTTCAGACACCAAAACATCTCCAAGCGATAAGCGCACCTTAGAGACATCAAGATCTGTAATCCCAGCATAACCAATAGCAGCTAATATTCGCCCCAGATTGGGGTCGGATGCAAAAAATGCCGTTTTCACCAAAGGAGAGTGAGCAATTGCTTTGCCAACCTTTAAACACTCTTCCATATTTTTTCCACCCTCAACCTGAACAGTGATGAACTTGGTAGCACCTTCACCATCACGAATAATGGCATGCGCAAGAGGAAGAGCAACTTTAACCAAAGCCGCACGCAATTCTGAATAGGCAGGATCACTTTCACTGGTGATAAGTGCATTCCCTGCTTTGCCTGAAGCGATCACGATGAAACTATCATTTGTTGAAGTATCACCATCGACTGTGACGCGATTGAAGGTGGCATCCGCAACTTCTTTAACTAAAGTTTTGAGGAGTTCGGTCGTAATTGCCGCATCCGTTGCCACATAGCCCAACATGGTTGCCATGTTAGGGTGAATCATGCCCGCCCCTTTAGCAATTCCTGTCACAGTGATGTTGCAGTGAGCGACAAGAGCATTCACCGAATAGGCTTTAGCCTGGGTATCCGTCGTCATAATGGCTTCAGCAGCATCCCCCCAAGTTCCATAGGGAAGATTAGCCAAAGCACCAGCCAAACCTGCAAGCAGCCGATCCATTGGCAAGCGTTCCATGATGACCCCCGTGCTAAAGGGAAGAGTTTGCTGGCTTCGCGTCCCTGTCAATCGGGCCAATTCATCACAAGTCGCGCGGGCATCGGCAAGCCCCTCTTCACCAGTGCCTGCATTAGCGCAACCAGTATTGACCACCATGTAACGCACATCTGAAAAACTTAAATGCTCACGACAAATGAGCACTGGGGCCGCACAAAAACGATTGGTCGTAAATACCCCAGCGACGGCTGCGCCACTTTCCACTTCGATCACCAAAATATCCCGCCGACCTGGCTTGCGAATTCCTGCTCGCGCAGTCCCCAAACGCACGCCAGATATGGGTTTTAGCTGATTATTATCTACTTGGAGAAGGTTGACTGGCATAGTAAGTGGCTTCTTGAAATGAGTGATGGAAGGCAATGAATACGCATTATTTTACGCTAAACGTATCAGCAAAATGAGTGTGAAAAAAAACTCAAAAAAAATGAACACCTAAAGATATTTCGGGTTCAGCCGTTCATGGGGTGTCCCAAGCGCAACCTCACAAGGAATAGCGCATGGGGATTGTTTGTCTTACGCCTACTAACCTTTATTAGACAGGATAACCCGGACTCATGGCACCCATCATGTCAGACCGATTAAACCGAAGTGAGTCCTTGAAGGGCCGCAGACAGGAACAAGCCCACCAATTATTTGGCAAGGGGTTGGCATTCCATCAGATTGGGCGATTAGAAGAAGCTGCTGCGATGTATGAGAAGGCTTTAAAAGATCACCCTTATCACTATGACGCACTCCACTTGTTAGGCGTGACGGCCCTCCAAAATAATCACCCCAAACGCGCGGCCGAGTTGATTGGTAAGGCGATTGAAATTTTCCCTGATAACCCACATTTCCATAGCAATCGCGGAAGCGCTCTGCATGCCCTGAATGAATTAGATGCAGCGGTTGCCTCGTATGACCGTGCTATTGAAATCACCCCAGACTTTGCAGAGGCCTTATTTAACCAAGGTCTCGCTCTTGCAGACTTAAATAAATTTGAAGCTTCGATCGCCAGTTATGATCGAGCCATTTCGATTAAACCGGATTATGCTGAAGCGCATTGTAATCGTGGCAATGCTTTAGTGAGCTTGGGGCAAATCCATGCAGCCCTGGTAAGCTATGACAAGGCCATCAAGATCAATGCAAACTTTGCAGAGGCATTCTGCAATCGCGGTTTAGCCCTATCCGAGTTAAAACGCTTCGAAGCAGCAGTTGAAAGCTATCGCCAGGCAATCAGACTTCGCCCTGACTATGCTGAAGCGCATTCCAGTTTAGGAAGCACATTAGCTGACATGGGAGCATTCGAAGAAGCGATCACACACTATGATCAAGCTATTGCAATCGATTCTAATTATGCGGAAGCTTTCTGTAATAGAGGCATGGCGCTAAACGACTTGAAGCGATTTGATCATGCATTAGCGAACTATGACGAAGCGATCAGAATCGACCCTTGCTACTATCAAGCCTTTAATAATCGTGGTTTGGTTTTGGTTCAGATGCGAAAACTGGATTCTGCAATCTTAAGTTATAACCGAGCAATTTCATTAAGACCAAATTATGCAGAAGCTTTTAGTAATCGCGGACTCGCCCAAGTAGAACTGGGTCAATTTGAGGCTGCCCTAGAAAGTTATGATAGAGCCATTGAGATCCGTTCAGATTTTGCAGAAGCACATAACAATCGGGGCAATACGCTTACCTCACTGAAAAACTTAGATGCTGCGATAGTAAGTTTCGATAAAGCGATTCAGATGAAACCTGATCTTGCCGAGTTCCACTGGAATCGCTCTTTAGCGCTTCTCATCAGTGGTGACTTCGAGCGTGGCTGGGAAGAATATGAGTGGCGCAGACAGGTTCAAGTTTTTGAGCTCGCCAAGCAACGTTTCAAACAACCCATTTGGTTGGGAGAGACCTCACTACAGGGCAAGACAATCTTACTTCATAGTGAGCAAGGCCTTGGCGACACCATTCAATTTGCGCGGTATACCAAACTTATTGCGAAGGCTGGCGCTAAAATCATCTTTGAAACACAGCCTCCATTGATGCGGCTATTAGAGCAACTTGAAGGGGTCAACGAACTGATTCCGAGGGGCGCAGTACCTTCTCTGCCATTTGATGTCCATTGCCCTCTGATGAGCCTGCCTTTTGCACATGGAACGGTGATTTCTACCATCCCTCGCGACTTGCCTTACTTGAAGGCAGAAAAAGCAAAGAGCCTAGAATGGAAGTCGCGATTAGGTGAACATCATAAACCGCGGATTGGATTGGTATGGAGCGGAGGGTTCCGACCCGATCAGCCCGAACTTTGGGCAGTGAATTCAAGACGCAATATACCTCTAGAAAAAATTGCTGAACTCAGGCGTATTGATGCAAATTTCTATAGTCTGCAGAAAGGCGAACCGGCAGAAGGTGAATTATCTTTGCGTCGACATTCAGTCTGGCCTGAACCTAATTTCTTTGTGTTTAGCGAAGATTTAAAGGACTTTTCTGACACGGCTGCTTTGATCGACAATCTTGATCTTGTCATCAGCGTAGACACTTCAACCGCTCACTTAGCTGGAGCGATGGGAAAACCTGTTTGGATATTAAATCGCTATGATGGGTGCTGGAGATGGCTACTGGATACGAATGATAGCCCTTGGTATCCAACTGCGAAGCTATATCGTCAGAAAAAGACAGGCTGCTGGGATGACGTGATGAAACAAGTCCAGCGCGATCTAGCAGAATTCTGCATCAATTATCACATCGCTTCCTTATTGGCTTGAAATACCGTGCTGGGTTGATAAAAAACCAATCAACCCAGTACTCCGTGACACTGCTTGTATTTCTTACCAGATCCACATGGGCAAGGATCATTTCTGCCTACCTTAGCAAATTTCTCCTGATCTTCATTCACAGAGGTCGCTAGGGCCTCATCATAATCTGAATGGTGATACTGAACATTTCCCACGGAATCAGCTGCTATTTCTTGCTCGGTAGCAGCTTCTGCTTCGCTTGCAGTTGAAACCTGCACTTGCATCAAAATGCGAGTGACTTCCTGTTTGATGTGATCAAGCATGCCTCCAAATAGCTCGAAGGCTTCCCTCTTGTATTCTTGCTTGGGGTTTTTCTGAGCATAGCCACGCAAATGAATACCTTGGCGTAAATGATCTAATGCAGCCAAATGTTCACGCCAGCGACCATCAATACTATGAAGTGTCACTGCACGCTCATAACCATGCAAGGAAGGGGCATCCACACCAGAAAACTTGGCTTCATAGCTGATTTTGGCAGCATCGCAAATGCGATGAATCACAGCCTCTTCATCTAATCCTGAGTCTTGACCCAACCATTCTTGAATAGGCAAATTTAAGCCGAGTTCTGCAGAAAGGCTTTGCTGTAGCCCAGGGATATCCCACATTTCTTCCGCAGCATCTTGCGGAATGGCTGCGCGGAACATATCTTCAATCACATCATCACGAATCCGAATGATCGTCGCAGAAATATCCTCTGATTCGAGGAGATCATTCCGTTGAGCATAAATGACCTTACGTTGGTCATTTGAAACATCATCATATTCAAGCAGTTGCTTACGTATATCGAAGTTTCGGGCTTCAACCTTGCGCTGCGCATTTTCAATAGCTCGCGTCACCCAAGGATGTTCAATGGCCTCGCCTTCAGGCATTTGTAGTCTATCCATGATTGCAGCAACACGATCCGATGCAAAAATTTTCAGCAATGGATCTTCTAAGGACAAATAGAAGCGGCTAGAGCCTGGATCCCCTTGACGACCGGCTCGGCCCCGTAACTGATTGTCGATACGGCGGGATTCATGTCGTTCGGACCCCACAATATGCAATCCACCTTGGGCTACCACCAAGTCATGGCGGGCCTGCCATTCACTTTTCAACTTTGCAATTTGCTGGTGCTTCGTTTCATCACTCAAAGACGCATCGGTCTCAATCGCTACGATTTCTGATTCCGGGTTACCACCCAAGACAATATCTGTTCCACGCCCAGCCATATTGGTTGCGATGGTGATCACGCCAGGACGTCCTGCCTGGGCAACGATTTCAGCTTCACGTGCATGTTGCTTGGCATTTAATACCTGATGAACGAGTTTTTCTTTTTCTAGCATTCCTGATAAGAGTTCGGAACTTTCAATCGATGTCGTGCCTACCAGTACTGGCTGACCTCTTTCATGGCAATCTCGGATATCCGCAATAATTGCCCTATGCTTTTCACGAGCAGATCTAAATACTTGATCCATTCGGTCTTTCCGGACCATTGTTCGATGAGGAGGAATAATGACCGTTTCTAAGCCATATATCTGATTGAATTCAAAGGCTTCAGTATCTGCAGTACCCGTCATCCCTGAAAGTTTTCCGTACATCCGGAAGAAGTTTTGAAAGGTAATTGAAGCGAGGGTCTGTGATTCATTCTGAATCTTAACGCCCTCTTTCGCCTCAACAGCCTGATGCAACCCCTCACTCCAACGCCGACCTTGCATCATGCGTCCTGTGAACTCATCCACGATGACGACTTCACCGTTTTGAATCACATAGTGCTGATCTCTGTGGTACAAGGCATGCGCGCGCAAGGCTGCATATAAATGATGAATAAGCGAAATATTAGCCGTGTCGTATAGGCTAGAGCCTTCGGTCATGAGACCAAACTCAACCATTAGAGCTTCCGCTTTTTCATGCCCCTCCTCTGATAACATCACACTGTGTTGTTTCAAATCGACATGATAATCGCCTTGTGATTCTTCACTATCTTGAGGAAGGAGTCTTGGAATCACCGCATTCATTGCTTGATACAACTGCGTGCTGTCTTCAGCCTGACCAGAAATAATCAGCGGAGTGCGAGCCTCATCAATAAGAATCGAATCCACTTCATCCACAATTGCAAAATGAAGACCACGCATCACTCGGTCTTCTGATCTCTGCACCATGTTATCGCGCAGATAATCGAAGCCGAATTCATTGTTGGTTCCATAGGTGATATCTGACTGAAAAGCTTCAACTTTCTCAGCGCTGGGCATTTGGGACAGGTTTACCCCAACTGTGAGCCCCATGAAACGATGTATACGCCCCATCCATTCAGCATCGCGCCGTGCCAAATAATCGTTCACAGTGACGATATGTACACTCTTACCCGATAAGGCATTGAGATAAGCAGGCAAAGTTGCCATGAGGGTTTTACCTTCTCCTGTCCTCATTTCAGCTATTTTGCCCGCATGTAAAACCATTCCACCGATGAGCTGAACATCGAAGTGACGCATACCGAGCACCCGACGCCCGGCCTCTCTAACCACCGCAAAGGCTTCAGGTAAAAGTTGGTCTAAGGTTTCGCCACCGGCATAACGCGCTTTGAATTCAGCGGTCTTAGCCTGCAGCTGGGCATCACTTAACCCCTGTAACCGAGGTTCTAGTGCGTTAATTCGAATTACGTTTTTACGATACTGGCGAAGCAAGCGCTCATTGCGACTGCCAAAGATCTTTTTAAGAATTTCCGAGAACATGAGAGTCAAGCAAGGCCGAATAGACTGAAGCTCTCCATAATACCAGAAGGCGGCAAAGACGCTGCAGCTTGAGCAGAAGCGCGCTTGAGGTTCTATTTACTTCAATTCAGCAACCTCGCTGTTAGGTAGTGAATTAACTATCGAGATTCAGGAACTTCTGTGGGTTAATAGGATGCCCATTTTCATGAACCTCGAAATGAAGATGGGGTCCAGTAGATCTTCCGGTTGTTCCGACTTGACCTATAGTTTGGCCTTTTAAAACCAACTCGCCCTGCTGAACCAAGATCCTGGATGCATGCGCATATAAAGAGTGCAAGCCGTTGCCGTGATCAATCTCAATGACGTTTCCAAAATCAGGAAGTTGGCGAGTACTCACTACGATTCCAGATGCTGCACTGGCAAATTGAGTACCCGTAGGTGCAACAAAATCGATGCCAGCATGAAAACTAGCTTTACCGTCAAACGGGTCGATTCGCGCCCCAAAGTCAGACGAGTGATAGCCTGATGTGATCGGAGGAATAGTAGGAAGGGACTGCTTGGCTGTCCGCACCTCCACTACTGCAGACTCTAATCGGTTAATACGGGTGGTCCGATCTTCGATCGCCGCAGCCACCTTGACCAATTGCCCCCGCAGCATTTCAATTGTCGGAGCCGCATTGCTGTGCACATTGGGCTGCTCAACAGTTCCAGCAGGATTAGCGCTAGGGGGATTGGGAGCAGAGGGTGATACATTGGGCAATACCGAAGGCGATCCCGTCGTCTGCCCAGATCGCGGACCAATCAGTTTGGACAAGCGGTCACTGAAGGTATCTAATCGCAGTAACTGGGCTTCCATCTCACCTAATTTAGCTGCCATCATATTCAACGTTGGCCCCACATCAGTGACATGAGGAACACCACCATTCGCGATTTTCGGATCAGCACCAGAAACGGTCTGTATGATGCCTTGAACAGTCATCACAATCCCAATAAGGGCTGAGACCAACACGAATCCTAATCCCACAATATGGGCAGGACCGATAGAAAACGATTTTGGGGCAGAGCCATGATCTGCCACTAATATTATGTGCATGCAACACCTCAAACCTACATTTCGCCCTGCCTAAGGCTGAACTTTACTATGCACCAGCTCAAGACCTTACTCGGACGCATTGCAACTGGAGAAGGCTGGCAATTAGAAACACGCCAGGCAATTCAAATCCAAACTGCTTTAAAAAAAAGCCTTCCCCTCGAACTCACTCATGCATGTGAGGCTTGGCTAGGTGAAGCTAAAATATTAATGATTGCGTGCCCTAACGGAATGTATGCTTCCAAATTAAGGCAATTAACTCCTCGAATTCTTCAACAAATCAATCTCGAAGGAGTCGAGGTTAGATCAATACGGATACAAGTTCAAGCAGGAAGGGTGAATCCTAGCGCTTTCAAAGTAAAACAGGTAATGATCTCCCCACCGGAGCCAATTGTCACGCAAATCGAACAATTAAGCGCTAAGGTATCTGCAAAGCCCTTAAGTAGAGCACTGAAAAAATTGGTGAATACCTTGCGGCAAAAATAAAGTTAGATACCTTGCAAGCTCTGCTCAAGATAGCCCTTGGGAAGCGCTGAAGCATTTTGAAATGTTACAAACTCCCAAGCATCTTGGTTTTCAAGCAATGCCCTTACTGCCAAGTTATTCACTGCATGCCCACTTTTATATCCGTAAAAATCACCAATGAGTGGGTGCCCCATTAGATACAAGTCTCCCATCGCATCCAATATCTTGTGCTTCATGAACTCATCAACATAACGCAATCCATCGGCATTTAAAACTCTGAACTCATCCAGCACGATGGCATTTTCAAGACTCCCGCCTAAACCTAATCCTTGCGCCCGCATGGCTTCAACATCTTTTGTGAAACCAAATGTTCGGGCACGGGCAACTTCTTTTATGTAAGAAGTTTGGTCAAAGTCGATGGTCACTGCCCCCCCCCCATCACTGAAAGCGGGATGGTTGAATTCACCACTAAACGTGACCCGAAATCCTTCATAAGGAGTAAAACGTGCAACTTTATCTCCTTGCTTAACTTCGATTGGTTTCAATACACGAACATAGCGTTTAGGAGCGGATTGCTCTGCAATACCAGCAGATTGAATCAAGTAAACAAAAGGACCCGCGCTTCCATCCATAATAGGCGGCTCAGGCCCTGTAAGGTCAACGTAGGCGTTATCAATGCCGAGGCCTGCGAATGCCGACATCAAATGTTCAATAGTTTGGACTTTCCCGCCATTTGCCTCGATACAAGTAGACAAGCGAGTATCTGTCACCCCATGTGCAACCGCAGGAATCATCGGGGCACCAGGCAGATCAGTACGAATAAAAACGATACCCGCATCCGGATGCGCTGGACGCAAGGTCAGCTCTACCCGTTCACCGGTATGCAATCCGATACCACGGGTTTTGACTAGAGTTTTGAGGGTGCGCTGCTTAATCATAAGTGGTTCAATTATATCACGAGCCCTGCGCAACACGCTGATGCGGGGCGGCCGCACCAGCACTGTTTCAACAGTGACATTGAGATAAAGGGAGTCTCACTATCTCATGTTTTTTATTGTTTTCAGTCAGCCTGCTTGCGCAAAAAAGCGGGAATATCAAGATGATCAATCCCCGAAGCTGTCATGGCAGAGACTTGTCGTTCACGACCACGACGAATGACCGCGGGTAATTCCTCTCCATTGGGCGAAACGTTTTGCATCTCGATATTATCAGTACCCGTTCTCACCACACTGAGTTGCTTAGGTTGACTGGTTCGCACAATAGGTTGACCTAACCCCGTCGCAACGATTGTGACGCGCAAGGCATCCCCCATCGAATCATCGACTACACTTCCAAAGATGACCGTTGCATCTGGTGCGGTGAATGCACTGATGGTATTCATGACTTCGTGCACTTCCTTCAATCGCATATCTTTGCTTGCAGTGATATTCACTAGAACGCCACGCGCGCCAGTAAGATTAACGTCCTCCAAAAGTGGACTTGCAACGGCTTGTTGAGCTGCAACGTTGGCGCGGTCAATCCCCGAGGCACGCGCTGAACCCATCATCGCAACACCCATTTCCGACATGACTGTCCGTACATCAGCAAAATCAACATTCACCATTCCAGGACAATTAATCACTTCTGCTATACCTGCAACAGCCCCGTAAAGCACATCGTTCGCTGCTTTATAGGCGTCTGTATACCCCACATCATCACCTAAAACGGCCATTAATTTATCGTTAGGAATAATGATTAAGGAATCTACGTTTTGAGAAAGCGCTTCGATGCCAGCCAAAGCTGCGCGCATACGCTTTCCTTCGAAAGCGAATGGTTTCGTCACAACAGCAACTGTCAATATGCCTAATTCCCGAGCAACTTCAGCGATGACAGGAGCAGCGCCCGTTCCAGTTCCGCCACCCATACCTGCGGTGAGAAATAGCATATCAGCGCCACTGATTGCTTCTTTAATTTTCTCGCGATCTTCCAATGCTGCTTGGCGACCAATTTCAGGATTAGCGCCTGCACCCAGGCCCTTGGTAATTGTTCCACCCAGTTGCATGGCATTACGAGCGCTACTGCGCTTGAGTGCCTGAGCGTCTGTGTTGGCTACAATAAATTCAACACCATCGATTCCGGCTGCAAGCATATGTTCAACGGCGTTTCCACCGCATCCGCCTACGCCCATCACCTTAATCACCGCACCACTTACGTTTTCATCTAAAAGTTCAAACATCATTTCACCCCCCTAGTTAACAAAAAGTGTCGCCGCCGACACCGCTTAAAAATTGCTCTTAAACCATCCTTTCATTCTTTCTAGAACACCTTGGAACGACCCCACCTGCAAACGCGATGTCTCTGTTCGCTGAAATTGGCTATACCCCTCAACCAGCAAACCCACTCCAGTTGAATAACGCGGATTACGCATGACTTCCGACAAGGCTCCCCGATAAGACGGGACGCCCAATCGCACTGGCATATGAAAAATTTCTTCGCCTAGCTCCACCATCCCTTGCATAGCACTCGTCCCACCTGTCAGAACTATTCCGGATGACAGAAGCTCTTCAAATCCACTGCGCCGCAATTCGGCTTGAACCAGGGCGTACAGTTCCTCAACTCTAGGTTCAATGACTTCAGCCAAGGTATGGCGCGAAAGCTGACGTGCACTTCGATCCCCAACGCCGGGCACATCAATGAACTCATCTGATGCTGCAAGCTGGCGTAGTGCACACCCTTGAGCCACTTTGAGCTCTTCTGCATCTTTAGTCGGGGTCCGCAACGCCATCGCAATATCATTGGTGATTTGATCTCCCGCGACAGGGATCACTGCGGTGTGCTGAATAGCCCCTCCTACAAATACGGCGAGGTCAGTCGTGCCACCGCCTATATCAACCAAGCACACTCCAAGATCTTTTTCATCTTCGGTCAAGACAGCCATCGCAGACGCCAGAGGCTGAAGCATCAAATCATGAATCTCAAGACCACAACGTCTGACACACTTCATGATGTTTTGCGCAGCAGACACTGCTCCCGTCACAATGTGCACGCGCACTTCTAGTCGAACGCCACTCATTCCCAATGGGTCTTTGACATCCTCTTGTCCATCAACAATGTACTGCTGAGTGAGAATGTGAAGAATTTGCTGGTCAAGCGGAATATTGACTGCCCGCGCAGTTTCGAGAACGCGATCAATATCAGTCTGCCCAACCTCTTTATCTTTAATCGCTACCATGCCATGGGAATTAAAGCTCTTGATATGGCTTCCAGCGATACCTGTAATGACCTGTCGAATTTTGCAGTCCGCCATTAATTCCGCTTCTTCCAGTGCGCGTTGGATAGCTGAAACGGTGGACTCAATATTGATCACTACTCCTTTTTTCAAGCCTCTTGATAAATGCTGCCCCATCCCTATTACTTCAAAGCCACCCTCTGCTTTAATCTCTGCAACGATTGCGATGATTTTAGATGTGCCAATATCGAGGGCAACGATCAGATTTTTATGATCGCGAGTCTTGGTATTCATGATTTCAAATCCTTCTTAGCACCGACAGGACGCAGTGCAAAACCGTGTGAGTAACGTAAATCAGCCACCGCACCCGATAAGGCAGCGTTATGGACAAGCTGAGGGTAAATTTCGATGAAACGCGCCAAGCGTCCATGTACATCGTCCTTGCCTAATTCCATTTCCAAACCATTGTCGGCAATCAGGCGCCAAGATCCGCGCTCTGTAAACTCAAGGTCGGTGATCGACAATGCAATCTTTTTTAGTTGTGCATGGAATTGCTGAAACTCATCCTGCATCAACGATTCGCTTCCCTTGGGCCCTTCAAAATAAGGCAACACACCCGAATACTCAGCGGTGAAACGTTCGCCCTTTGTATTGATGAGTTCACTATCCCCCCAACGTCCCAAGGCATGATGTTCCTCCACCCCAACTTCTAATTGATCAGGCCATATTCGCCGCAATGTGACACTCCGAACCCATGGAACAGTTCGCAACTCACTACTTGCAACTGAAAGATCAATATTAAAAAAAGAACCTTTCAATGCTAGAAGACGTTTGCGGACCAAATCACGATCTACTTGTTCTAGCTCTCCCACTACACGTACCTGATGAATTTCAAACATGGGACGAGATGCAATCCACATACCTGCTTGACGCATACCCAATGCGCCAATTAGACCAACTAGCAAAAAACCAACCAGAATGAGGTGCTTTCGCTCAATTCTTGGAAAATGAAACAAACCTGACTCAGCCTGTCGGGGCCCACCCATTGATCGAGCGGCTTTAGAACGGATGCGTATGTCTTGCATGGTTGACGGAGCGGCACGCTTCATGCGGACTCCTTCCCAATAATTCGAACTTCACGTTGCAAGCTGACACCGGTCTGCTCCAGGACGCGACTCTCAACGATATTCAATAAATTTTCGATATTGCTAGCTGAAGCTTGGCCTAAATTCACAATGAAATTGGCATGCCTTGTAGAAACCTGTGCTTGACCGACGTTAAATCCTTTCAGTCCACATGACTCAATAAGACGTGCGGCGAAATCTCCTTCTGGATTTCTAAACACCGATCCTGCGTTAGGTTGCTGAAGGGGTTGACTCGCGATGCGTCTCTTTAATAATTCTTTGATCTTTTCTGATGACTGTTTTCCATCGCCTTTTCTAAATTGAAAACGTCCAGACACAAACCACTCATCTAAAGGAAGGAGTTGGGAAATATTAGTTGGAGTGCTTTCGAATGAAGCGCTATGGGCAACATGCCGATAGGCAATATCAAAATCTTGTGGTTGACGAATATGCAAATTTCCAGAGCGATCCACGGTCGTCACATCAAGAACGTGCGTCCAAGTGTCCGACCCATAACATCCTGCATTCATGGCAAGCGCACCACCCACGGTACCTGGGATACCCGCTAAAAATTCTGCTCCTTCAAAATCATGACGCGCTGCAAAACGCGCTAACTTGGGCGCTGCTACCCCTACTTCTACAGAAATTACATCACCATCAAGACTTGATTGAATTTCTATACCTGAAAGAGCACTGTGGGTTAGAACGACTGTTCCAGAAACCCCTCCGTCTCTTACCAATAAATTACTACCTAGACCAATGATATAAAGTTCTTCTCGTCCATCTTGCTGACGAATAAAATTTTGAAGGTCAGTAAGGTCGGCGGGAATGTAAAACCGATTGACACTCCCCCCTGCTTTCCAACTGCAGTGTCGCTGCATACTTTCATTAAGCCGCAGTTCGCCCCTTAACTTTTCTGGAGCGAACAGCGAACCACCTCCGCAGCGGGTATCTTCCATGGCTCTGCAGGCGCTAAGCATCATGAACCCCAGACTTGTTGGCCAGTTCGCTGAGTTTTGGTGCGACCTGGGCTACGCTTCCAGCCCCCATGGTGATCACTACATCTCCATCACGTAACCCTGCCAATATTGCTTCGGGAAGTTCTGACGGATCATTTACAAAGACGGGCTCAACACGCCCCATCAATCGAATGGCCCGAGCTAAAGCGCGACCATCTGCAGCAACAATGGGGGTCTCTCCTGCTGGATAGACATCAGCCAGGAATAAGGCATCTACACTGGAGAGAATCTTAACGAAATCCTCAAAGAGATCTCTTGTTCTTGTAAAACGATGAGGTTGAAAAGCCAGTACCAAGCGACGTCCGGGAAATGCACCACGCGCTGCAGATAGTGTCGCAGCCATTTCTACCGGATGGTGACCATAATCATCTACCAGTGTAAATTTTCCTCCGGAATTCAGCGGTATCTCACCAAAGCGCTGGAAGCGGCGACCCACTCCATGAAACTCTCGAAGTGCTTTTACCATTGCTGGATAAGGCGCACCTACCTCAATCGCAACAGTAATTGCAGCCAAAGCATTGAGCACATTGTGAATACCAGGGAGATTAAGTTCAATTTGCAGATGACGCACATCTGGGCGCTGGCGTGACGGATGAATCTCAACACCAAAATGCATTCGCCCAGCATGCGCTTCAATATTCACTGCTCGCACTTCTGCATCAGGATGTTGCCCGTAAGTCACAACGGGCTTGGTAATACGCGGCAGAATAGATTGAATATTGGGATCATCCAGGCACACCACAGCAGTTCCGTAAAACGGGAGGTGTTCGATGAAATCTACAAAAGCTGATTTTAGTTTTTCAAAATCCTGACCATAGGTTTCCATATGATCAAGATCGATATTCGTCACAACAGCCATGACAGGCTGAAGATAAAGAAAGGAGGCATCGGATTCATCCGCTTCCGCAACAATGAACTCCCCTTTCCCCAGGGCTGCATGGGTGCCAGCGCTATTTAACCTTCCGCCAATTACATAGGTAGGGTCCAACCCAGCTTCTGCCAAAATACTAGCCGTCAAACTCGTCGTTGTGGTTTTACCATGTGTACCAGCAACAGCTATACCTTGCTTCAGACGCATTAACTCTGCCAACATCATTGCTCGAGGAACCACTGGGATACGTAATTCCCGAGCCGCAGTCACTTCCGGATTGTCTTTAGAGACTGCACTTGAAATCACAACTACATCAGCCTGACCAATGTGCCCAGCATCATGTCCCTGACGGATAACTGCACCTAAACCTTGAAGGCGCGCAGTTGCTGTATTAACACCTAAGTCTGAACCTGATACTTCAAAACCAAGATTAAGCAGCACTTCTGCAATGCCACTCATACCTGAACCGCCTATCCCCACAAAATGAATATGATTGACCTTATGACGCATCAGCTATGCTCTCCCTGTTCTAGGGTAGCCAGTGCACTCTGCTGCTGAATAATGACCATTCTCGCAACATCTTCAGTCGCGTTAATACGACCTAAACCACGCGCCGCTTCTGCCATCATGAGTAAGCGATTTCGATCTAAGCTTTGAATGATGTCAGCAAGATCTCTCGCATTTAACTGATCTTGAGCGATGAAAAGTCCTGCACCTGCTGCGCTCAAAAACTTTGCGTTATGCGTTTGATGATCATCTACTGCGGCAGGAAACGGAACTAATACGCTTCCCACTCCAATTGCTGCCAGCTCCGCAACCGTTAATGCTCCAGCCCTGCAAATGACCAAATCTGCATCAGACAAGACTTGCGCCATATCATCAATAAAGGGAAGTACAGTGGCATCTACTCCTAGATTTTTATATGCCCCCTGCATTTCATCGAGCAATTTTGCCCCGGCTTGATGGGTAATGACAGGACGATTAGAGTTGGCAATCAAGGCAATTGCTTCAGGGACAATGGTGTTCAGTGCTCGAGCACCTTGACTACCACCTACCACTAAAACTTTTAACGGGCCTTGGCGATGCGCAAATCTTTGAGCTGGCTCGGGGGAATCTATGACTTCTTGACGAACAGGATTTCCAGTCCATGTTGAACATCTAGGAATGGGCAAGATACGCGCGAGAAAATGACTACCACGATTTCTAAATGCATCCGGAAAACCAGTCAAAACTTCTCTAGCGAAGAGTGAAAGAACTCGGTTAGTGAGCCCAGCGATAGAATTTTGTTCATGAATCACCAGAGGTCGCCCCATCAGCACCGCAGCAAGCCCCCCCGGAAAGGCAACAAAACCACCAAAACCAACAACCACATCAGGTCGCAGCACCTTTACTACATTGATCGCTTGATAAATTGCAATGATTAAACGGGGAACACCAAGTGCAACACCTAAAATACCTTTGCCTCGCAAACCTGAAACACTCAGCCATTTAATGGGAATATTGTGCGGCGGAACCAGACGACTCTCTAACCCGGCAGTTGTTCCCAACCATGTCACCTCCCAGCCTTTGTTACGGAGTGATCTCGCAACAGCAAGTGCTGGAAATATATGGCCTCCCGTTCCACCGGCCATAATGAGCGCTCGTGGTGCTGACAGGGTGGGCGATTTCATCGTTTGCGATTCCCACTGAGTTGGCGTGACTCAAAGTCAATTCGGGCAACAATCGCAAGTGCCACACAATTAATAAGAATGCCGCTTCCACCATAACTCAACAAAGGCAGTGTGAGGCCTTTGGTGGGCAGCAACCCCATATTCACCCCCATATTTACGAAGGATTGCGCTGCAAACCATACGCCGATACCTTGAGCAGTGAGTGCTGCAAAATAGCGCTCTGTTGCTGCAGCACGTTGTCCAATTTGAAAGACTCTCCATACAATGTAGGCAAATAAGGCGATGGTGATACATACCCCAACCAGACCCAATTCCTCAGCGATCACTGCAAGCAGGAAGTCTGTATGCGCCTCAGGCAAATAAAGTTGTTTTTCAACACTGGCACCAAGACCAACCCCCACCCACTGCCCGCGACCAAATGCGATCAACGCATGGGTGAGTTGATACCCTTTACCGAATGGGTCTTTCCATGGATCCAGAAACCAAATCACGCGCTGCATTCGGTATGGAGATAAAACGACCAACAAAGCAAAACCAATAACTAAAACCACAATCAATGCAGCGAATAATCTCCAGTTCAATCCACCCAGAAATAGAATCGCCATTGTGATCACGGTAATCACTGCAAACGCCCCAAAGTCAGGCTCCCTAAGTAACATTGCCCCCACAAAGAACATGGCGATTGCCATGGGCATGAACCCACGTTTTAAACTGTGCATGTGCGCAGCTTTACGCACGGTGTAATCCGCCGCATATAAAGTAGCTGCAAGCTTCATAAACTCAGAGGGCTGGAAAGAAAATCCCATGAGTGATATCCAGCGGCGACTGCCGTTTACATCACGACCCAGACCAGGAATAAGAACAACAATTAAACAAGCAAGACAGACAAGGAATAAAGGTAGAGCTAAGCGCTGCCATATATGCTCAGGAATTCTGAATGCCATGTAGGCTGCCGATACGGACACCACCATGTAAATAGCTTGATGTTGGAAATAATAGTAACCGCGGTAACCAGTGTGTTTATCCGCCTCGGCAGCCACAATAGAAGCCGAATAAACCATGACCAAACCCAATGCCAATAGCGAAAAGATGGCCCACAAAAGACCACTGTCTATGGGTTCATGCTGGTCGCGCCAGCTGCGGGCCAAAAGCAAGCTCATCTGAGTTTCAAAGTAGATAGCCCAAGAAGAATGAGCATCATGGTAATAATCCAGAAGCGCACAACAACTTGCGTTTCCTTCCAGCCTTTCAGTTCAAAGTGATGGTGCAGGGGGGCCATTCTGAATACGCGTCGCCCTGTTAGCTTGAATGAAGCGACCTGAACAATGACAGAGAGCGTTTCAACTACAAACACGCCACCCATAATGAAAAGCACTATTTCTTGGCGAACAATCACAGCCACCATGCCTAGTGCAGCACCTAACGCCAGTGCGCCTACGTCACCCATAAACACTTCAGCTGGGTACGCATTAAACCAAAGGAAACCCAGCCCTGCACCAGACATTGCTGAACAAAAGATTACAAGCTCACCTGCACCGGGGATATAAGGCACCCCAAGATACCCAGAAAAAACACGGTTGCCAGCCACATAAGCGAATACAGATAATGCTGCAGAAATCAATACGGTTGGCAGGATGGCGAGTCCATCTAAACCATCTGTGAGATTGACAGCATTACTTGATCCCACCAAAACGAAGTAGGTCAAAATCACAAAACCAAGAGCACCAAGCGGAATGGCTACAGTTTTAAAAAACGGAACAATCAGGTCTGTTTGCTCAGGCTGAACTGCGGTGAGGACTAAATACAATGCAAACCCTAATGCCAATATCGACTGACTTAAGTACTTAGAACGCGCGGATAAGCCCTTAGGGTTGCGATGAACCACTTTGCGATAGTCATCAATCCAACCGATCACGCCAAACCCTAGGGTAGTCAACATCACCGACCAAATGTAGCTGCTTGTTAGATCACCCCATAACAAGGTGGTCAAAACAATTGAAACCAAAATTAAAGCTCCCCCCATCGTGGGCGTTCCGGCTTTGACCAAATGCGTTTGAGGTCCATCATTTCGAACAGACTGCCCAATCTTATAAGCAGTCAGCTTACGAATCATGGCAGGCCCAACCAAAAATGAAATCAACAATGCTGTCAGCGTAGCCAGCATTGCGCGTAGCGTGATGTATTCAAATACATGAAACGTTCGAACACTTGAAGCGAGATAGTGAGTGAATAAAAGCAGCATTTCTAATCTCCTTCAAACCATTGATGGCTCATGCCGCTAAGCCCTCGACAATTCTTTCCATATGCATAAAACGCGAACCTTTTACCAAGACAGTGACATCACTTGATAAAAGCGGGGAAATCCACCCACACAATTCTTGAGGGTCATCCGTTGCGCGTGCTTTTGATCCAAACTCTCTTGTCGCCTCGAGGACTGCACTTCCTAATCCAAATAAATATTCAATACCTGCTGAGCGGCACGCTCTGCCTAATTCAGCATGGAGCACAGGAGACTGGTCACCTAATTCACCGAGATCTCCCAGCACAAAAATACGAAGACCAGATTGTGAAGACAACACTGAAATCGCAGCTAAAACAGAATCTGGATTGGCGTTGTAAGTATCATCAATGAGACGAGACCCCTTTTGACCAGACACCATCTTTAAGCGACCCTTCACGCCAGCAAATCCCTCTAATGCCTTACAAGCAAGCCTTGGATCTATGCCTATGGCCATCGTTGTTGCGATAGCTGCCAATGCATTACTGGCGCTATGTTTTCCCGGCAACGGCAAATGGCAAGCAATAGTGTCTTTACCCACTTTAATGACAAGTTGCTGAGCAGGTTTTTGAATATTGTTTACCGGTACATTTGCCTGGATGGGCCCTACATCTGCTTCCTGATCACAGGCGAATGTGATCACGCGATGTTTCACTACGAATTTCTTACATATTGCTGCACTAGGATCATCGGCGTTAATCACGGCAACGCCATCTGAAGATAAACCGCTAAATATTTCCGCTTTTGCATGCGCCACATCAGCCAACGTACCTAAAAAACCAACATGAGCGCGTTGCACGTTGTTCACCACAGCAGCATTGGGTTTAGCAATTGCAGAAAGAACTTTAAGTTCACCGGCGTGATTCATTCCCATCTCAACTACTGCATAGCGATGCCCTGCTCTTAGGCGAAGCAGCGTAAGAGGCAAGCCAAGATGGTTATTAAAATTGCCACGCGTGGCGAGAACTGTCTGAGCTGGATTTAGGCCTTCATCTTGAGCTTGGGCAAGCAAGATAGTGGCAATCATTTCTTTAACGGTAGTCTTGCCGTTACTGCCTGTCACACCCATCACAACAGTAGAAAGCTGAGATCGCCACCACCGGGCAATGGCACCCAACGCTTCTACGCAGGAGGTCACCTGAAGAATGTGTCCTTCTACATTAGAAACTTTTCGTTCTACTAATGCTGCCAATGCTCCAGCTTGCAAAACCTGAGCTAAAAAATCATGCCCATCTGCCCGTTCGCCTTTCAATGCCACAAATAAATCACCGGGACGTATATCTCTCGAGTCTGTACTCACTCTTGAAAACACGATGCCATCAGCGTTAGCACAAGGTGCTGGCATGTTCAACGCAATACACAATTGCGCCAAGCTTACATTCCATGGCTGATCATTATTAAGCAATAGAGAGGCATCCATCATTCAGCCCCTCCTTCTTCAGCATCATCAGAGCTTGTATGGATCAGATTCCGTACAACCTCTTCATCGGAGAAAGGAATCTTCGACCCATTTATTTCTTGGAATTGCTCGTGCCCTTTTCCTGCAACCAGAACTACATCTCCCGGTTGCGCCAAAAGTATTGCTTGAGTGATAGCCAGTTTTCGATCCAGCATTTCGCCATAGGGGTTAAATAACATCCCCTGCGAAATATCTCGTAAAATTTGAATGGGATCCTCACTACGAGGATTGTCACTCGTTAAAATGACAACATCTGCCTTTTCCTCTGCAATCGCCCCCATCTTGGCTCGCTTGGATGGATCACGATCTCCACCACATCCGAACACACAGAACACACGCTTATCTTTTGGTAGACCTATTCGTAGCGTATCCAAGACTCGACCTAGTGCATCAGGTGTGTGCGCAAAGTCAATCACCACTTTGACTCCGTTAGAAGCCTCAAAAGCTTGCATCCGTCCGGGCGGAGCTTCTAGCTGAGAGAGTAATTGCGGTAGCCGATTGCTCGCGATCCCCATCTCCAATAATACTGCCGCCACTCCGATGAGATTAGAGACATTAAAGAGCCCTAATAGCTTAGTCTTTACGCCAATCACATCACCATTAGGAAGACGAAGATCAAACTCACTCCCTGATTGGTTTACTTTTAGATACGAACAATATATTTCCTGACCACCGGTGATTGCTTTTTGTTGTGTGGAAAAAGCGATGGTGGGTACGCCCTCTATCGTTAATTTTTGATACAGGGACAAACCAAATTCATCATCTATATTGATGATGGCTTTACGTAATTCTGCTGAATGAAAAAGTAGTGATTTCGCCTCACCGTAGGCTTCAATGGTGCCGTGATAATCCAAATGGTCATGGCTCAGATTGGTGAATACTGCAATATCAAAATGCACACCATCTACTCGCCCCTGAGCTAGACCATGCGAAGAAACTTCAAGGGCCACTGCTGCTGCACCCTTTTTTTTCAAACTCATTAATCCAGCTTGCAATTCGATTGGGGTAGGCGTTGTAAATCCTGTTTGCTCAAGCGCACCCATCAAGCCTGCCCCAAGGGTTCCCACTAAACCACATGGAATATTGCTCGCTGTTAAGGCTTGAGCAATCCAATGTGTACTTGAAGTTTTACCATTGGTGCCTGTTACACCTATGGTCTTCATTTCCCAACTCGGATCACCATAAAAAAAGGATGCAATTCGACTTATTTCCCAACGAAGACCTGGAACGGCAAGATGAGGCACAGTCCACTCAGGATCATCGTGATAATCCTCTGGGTCCCAAATGAGTCCAGATGCACCGCGTGAAAGTGCATCACCAATCCAATCCCTACCGTCCCCATCCTCTCCAGGATAGGCCGCAAAAATGACCCCAGGCTTTGCTAGTCGACTATCTGAAGTGAGGGTATGCGCTATCTCTATTAAAGGCAGCAACTCTTCAAAAGGAAACTCTGGACCTGTTAAGGGGGGACGCATAGCCATTAGGTTTCCTCCGCTGCAGAGTTACCAGAAGGGGGAGATGCATAATTTTCGCTGGCCGGATCATCCGGTTGAATACCCAGTATCTGCAGGGCCCCCGCCATAAGACCACTAAAAACAGGTGCTGCCACTAAGCCACCGTAATAGTCTCCGGTACTTGGCTCATCAATCATCACGGCTATCAGTAATCGTGGATTACTTGCAGGAGCAAATCCAACGAACGAGGCGACATAACGATTGGAATAGTGTCCATGATCCAGTTTATGAGCCGTACCCGTTTTACCTGCAACGCGGAACCCACGCACTTGGGCAAGTGGGGCTGTTCCCTCTGGTTTTACAACCAGTTCAAGCATATCCTTCACTGCTGCTGCCGTTTGTGGAGAAATTACCCGACGCCCTGATACCGGCCCATCTTGCTTCAGCAATGTAAGCGGCATCACATTGCCTTCGTTTGCAAAAATCGTATAGGAGCGCGCTAATTGCGCAAGACTCACCGAGATGCCATGCCCATAAGACATGGTTGCCTGCTCAATAGGACGCCAACTGCGATAAGGCCTAACACGCCCTCCAGCCTCACCTGGCATACCCATCTTTGGCGTTTGTCCAAAACCCACATCAGTAAAAAGATTCCACATTGCCTCGGGCGGAAGGCTCAGTGCAATCCGAGCGGCCCCGACGTTACTTGAGCGTTGAATGACTTGAGAAACTGTTAGCGCTCCGCCAGGATGCGTATCATGAACTACGGCTGGACCTATGTTCATTGTCCCGTTACCGGTTTGAATAATTGTTGCTGGTGTGACTTTATGCGCCTCAAGCGCTGCCGCAATAGTAAATGGCTTGAGGGTTGAGCCTGGCTCATAGGTGTCCGCTACGGCACGATTACGCAGCTGCGTGAGCGTCACATGCTCTCGCGCATTCGGGTTGTAATCAGGATAATTAGCCAGTGCTAGCACCTCCCCTGTTCGAGGATCCAGCACCATCACAGCTCCTGCTTTGGCCTTATTACGTGTAATCGCGGCATGTAATTCACGCCATGCTAAATACTGAACACGGCTATCTACAGAAAGCACTACATCATGCCCAGGCCGTGGCTCCCGGATATTTTCAACATCTTCTATGACTGATCCTGGGCGATCTTTGATCACACGTCTTGCGCCATTTAACCCAGCTAACACTGACTGGAACGTAACTTCTACCCCCTCCTGCCCGCGGTCTTCCACATCAGTAAAACCCAAAAGATGAGCCATCATTTCGCCCTTTGGATAGGAGCGACGAAATCCTTTTTGCTCAAAGAGCCCAGGAATATGAATATCGCTCACTTTCTGAGCAACTTCTTGAGAAAGTTGGCGCTTTAAATAGACAAAATTTCCACGCCCTTCATTAATTCGGCGATTAATATCTTCTTTAGGCATTTCCAGCAAAGTAGATAACTGCTGAAGCTGCACCGGATTCATCTCTGCATCTTCTCGACTTGCCCATACTGATACAGCAGGCAAACTAATCGCCAAGGGATCTTTGTTTCTATCAAGAACTTCACCTCGGTAAGCCCTCTCCTCAATGACCCTGGAGTAACGCTCATCACCTTTGTGTTGCAAGAAATCAGCATGAAGACCTTGAAGAAATACAGCCCGAATGACTAAAACCATAAATGCTAAAAGCAACAACACCAAAACTAAGCTAGCTCGCCAGCCTTCAAGGCGAAGATGGAGGGCTGTATTGCCTTTATAGTTCATTACCTAGCACCCTTTGCCAGATGAGTAGGCTGCTTAGTTTTGGGATCCTTTTCTGCTGACATCAAAGATTGGGGCTTTGCAAGACTTTCTATTGGCCTGACCGGAACTGCTTCAGCAAACGCCAAGGATTGAGCGGCGCTAGATAAATCAGCTAAATCCTGACGCTGATTTCCCATCACAATGACGGCATGCGTATCAGGCAAATGCATTTTCATCTCAGAAGCCACATGCTCAACACGATTCGATGCCACAAGCGTTGCGCGCTGAGCCTGAAGTCGACGAAGATCTGCAGCCAACTCATCACCTCTAGTTTTTTCTCGCTCTAAATCAACAAAAACTCTTATCGATCTATGCTGAGTGTGAACCACTGCAATAGCACAAATAATCAGACACACAAATAACGCAAAGTCAGAACGCCTCATGAAGCCACCCCCCCCGTTCGCTCTGCTACACGTAAGACGGCACTGCGTGAACGTGGGTTGCGCGCAACCTCCTCATCACTTGCAAAGATCGCTTTACCAATAGCCTTAAGACATGGCTTAGGGCGATCAGCCTCTCTAACCGCCAACCCTGCAGGAATAGCCGGAGGCTTTGAATGACCCGCAATAAACTGTTTTACAATTCGATCTTCAAGAGAATGAAAACTGATGACCGCAAGACGCCCACCTTGCTTTAAGGCTGCCAAGGCTTGAGGAAGAACAGATGCAACCTCTGTTAGCTCAGCATTAACTTGAATACGTAGTGCCTGAAAAGTACGAGTTGCAGGATCTATTCCAGGCTCTCGCTTGGGAACTGCGCTCGCTACAATGAGTGCGAGCTGGCGTGTAGAGATGATGGCCTGTTGAGCTCTCGCCATCACAATCGCCCGTGCGATACGTTTAGCGAAACGCTCTTCGCCAAAAGCTTTAAGGACTTGAGCGATTTCTCTTTCGTCTGCATGCGCAATAAATGCTGCTGCACTGACTCCACTCGTCGGATCCATGCGCATATCAAGAGGGCCATCATTACGAAAACTAAACCCGCGCTCAGCATGATCTAGCTGAGGAGACGACACTCCCAAATCGAGTAACACACCCTCTACCCCATCTGGTGCATTCTCTTTAAGCACAGAAGATAGTTGAGAAAAACGCGCATGACTGACCGAAAAACGCGTATCAATGGCCATCGATTGAGCTGCCATCACCGCCTCCGGATCTCTATCAAAGGCAAACAATCGCCCCTTAGGACCCAGCCTTTCGAGAATGGCACGACTATGCCCGCCTCGCCCGAAAGTTCCATCGACATAGAGACCACAGGGCATAACGCGAAGCGCATCAAGGGCTTCATCGAGGAGGACGGGATGATGTTCCACATCTTTTCGCTCTCCCGTCATCCGCTACAGCGTCAAAGACTCCATGCCGGCAGGCATGGAGTGCGCACTGGTTTCTACAAACTGATCGAACTGCTTCTCCCAAGCCTCACGATTCCATAGCTTGAAATGACTTCCCTGACCAAACATCATTAAATCGCGATCAATCCCCGACAAAGCTCGCAGCTCAGGGGAGATGAGAATGCGCCCCGCCGAATCCATTTCCATTTCATCAGCATGACCAACCAGCAACATCTGCATCGCAGTGACTTTAGGATCAAAACCCGGAACAGCCATGACCGCCTCGGCGATGGGTTCCCATGCGGGCTGGGGATAGAGCAACAAGCATCGATGCGGGTGCGCCGTGACAACAACTCGTCCGCCACCCAGCGCCAGGAACTTGTCCCGATAGCGCGTGGGTACAGCTAGACGCCCTTTGGCGTCCAAACTGATCGCTGATGCACCCTGAAAATGTTGCGTCACATTGTTTACCTCAAGACCCAAAGCCACTTGACTTTGCGATCTATAATTCCCATTAATTACCACTCTTTACCACTTTACGACACCAACCCCTCTCGGTCAAGTGAAATATTGGGTACTTTTCCTTATTCAACAAATGCTTGCGTGATTTTTACACCCCCCTTTCTAGGGGCACATAAAGAACGTAATAAAGCATTTAAATCAGTTTATTAAGCGAAATACATAAAGCGATTTAGATTATTTGGGCGACAAAATTCGTGCTGTGAATGGGCAGCATTGAATATCAATCCAAAGAGAAAACGCTGGAGGCAGGGGGCATCAAGGTGAATACCTTGAAAACACGACCAATGAGAGGTGAAACGTATTAAAAAAACGTTAACTGAAGGTGGTGAAGCCAGCCTGTAAGCCGGGTTCTGTCGAGGACAGTCATTCCTCTAGGCGACCAGTTACCTGGCCACTCAAGCAACCTACCCGGGAACAGCGCGAGCCACGCCATCGTTCCCCTATTTGGTCTTGCTCCGGATGGGGTTTAACTTGCCGCTTCCGTTACCGGTTGCGCGGTGCGCTCTTACCGCACCTTTTCACCCTTGCCGTCGAATCCTAAGATTCGCTTAGGCGGTTTAAGTCTCTGTATCACTTTCCATGGCCTCGCGACCTCCGGCCGTTAGCCGGCATCCCGCTCTATGGAGCCCGGACTTTCCTCCCCGATGACAAGCATCGCGGCGACTGTCCAGCCGACTTCACCGCGATCAGTCTAACAGAGACCAGGCCAAGCGCTCGCCTGCACAAAGGGGAACCAGCTCAATGCCACCCCGTATTAAATGCTCAGGCACCACTGTTGGAACGCGCTGTAATTTAACGAAACCTTCGTTGACCGGCAACCCATAAAAGGCAGGTCCGTGAAGACTAGAAAACCCCTCCAGCCTAGATAAATACCCATAAGCATCAAATGCTTCCGCATAGAGCTCCAGCGCTGAATAGGCTGTGTAACACCCAGCACAACCACACGCATTTTCTTTTGTTTCACGAGCATGCGGCGCACTGTCTGTACCCAAAAAGTATCGAGAACTCCCTGAAGTAGCTGCCTGCAAAAGCGACAACCTATGTTCTTCGCGTTTAAGAACAGGAAGGCAATACATATGCGGACGTACCCCTCCCTGAAAAATAGCATTTCGATTAAACAGAAGATGATGCGCAGTCAAGGTCGCAGCAAGCCTATCTTCTCCTTGCGCAACAAATTCAGCAGCTTGTCGCGTGGTAATGTGCTCTACCACCACCTTCAATTTTGGATGTCTGTCCAGCGCTGGTCGCAATATTTCTTCTAAAAAGACAGCTTCACGGTCAAAAATATCCACGCTAGGATCGGTTACTTCAGCATGCACCAGTAGAGGAATACCCGTTTCCTCAAGCGCTTTCAATGCATTTTGACATCGTAAAAGATCCCGAACCCCCGCATCCGAATGCGTGGTGGCCCCTGCCGGATAAAGTTTAACCCCATGAATAAAACCAGCTTCCTTTGCGCTCAGAATTTCATTCGGAGGCGTAGCTTCAGTCAAATAAAGCGTCATGAGTGGCTGAAACTTCGAGCCCACGGGCAATGACTTTAGAATTCGATCGCGGTAGGCGCCAGCTTGGGACACCGAAGTAATGGGCGGCTTCAAATTTGGCATAATGATCGCGCGAGCAAACTGCTTTGCCGTATCTGCTAACACACCAGTCATTAAATCACCGTCACGAAGGTGAAGATGCCAATCGTCAGGGCGCTTAATTGCAATAATAGTTTCAGTATTCATGGTTGAAATCTTAGCATGAGGCGCCATATAGTATGTGGTAATGCGAACGATTCTTATTTATAATAGGAAGGTATGACTTTACTCACCCCCTCGCTCATCAGTATTAATCAGCTCAACCTTGGAGAGTCAGCGGTCATTCAAACCGTTGGTTTAGGCCCAGAGACAGATAAGCGTATTCAAGCAGCGGGGATTCGCCGTTTAGAGGAACTTGGATTCGTACCTGGTGAACGCTTGACACTCATGCGAAGAGGCTTAGGAGGTGATCCTTTGGCTATACGCATCGGAACATCACTCTTCGCGCTGCGAAAAGTTGAGGCATCAGCCATTCGTGTTCAACGCGATTAAATAATGTCATCCCTCACTCCTTTTAAAGTTGCCCTTGTTGGCGCCCCCAATTGCGGGAAGACCGCTCTGTTTAACCTCCTCACAGGTAGCCGTCAAAAAGTAGCAAACTACGCTGGTGTCACGGTTGAACGCAAGGAAGGCAGATTTAGTCTCGGTAACGGCACCGTTATCAGCATTTTGGATCTCCCGGGTGCGTATAGTCTCAATGCCACATCACCTGATGAAGAAGTCACTCGCAACGTGATTTTAGGTCAGCAGAATGATGAAAATCGTCCAGATTTACTGATCTGCGTAGTAGATGCAACCAATTTAAGATTACATCTTCGCATGGTGCTTGAACTCAAAGAGCTTCAAGTCCCGATGGTATTAGCACTCAATATGATGGATGCAGCGCAGATCAAAGGCCTGAGAATTCAATCTAAAAAGCTCGAAGAAATGCTGGGTATCGCTGTTTTGGAATGTATTTCTATTCAACGGGGCGGCGCTGACGCATTGCTCCATAAACTTGAAGAAATTTCTTCAGACCTCAGACTTGATGCGCAACACGCCACCCCCGCAAATCTAGATATATGGCTGCACCCTGATGGGGCAAGCATTCGTCAGCGGATTGCAGAAGTTCAAAACATGGTTGCATCCATATGCGATGAAAGCAGCATCTCAGAGGGCTGGGGAGATCGCATTGATCGTGTTGTGATGCACCCCGTATTTGGGATAGCAATCCTTGCATCAATTTTATTCTTCATGTTTCAAGCAGTGTTCACCTGGGCACAAGTCCCGATGGACTTCATCAAAAACATGATGGGCTTATTGGCAGAACTCACTCGCTCTTCCCTTCCTGAAGGCCCATTGAGCAGCTTAATTGCAGACGGTGTGATCTCTGGAGCGGGGAATGTATTGGTATTCCTACCGCAAATTTTAATTTTGTTTTTCTTCATACTGATTCTGGAAGACTCTGGTTATTTACCCAGAGCTGCCTTCCTGCTGGATAGATTGATGGGCATTGCGGGTCTTTCTGGACGCGCTTTCATTCCGCTGCTATCGAGCTTTGCCTGCGCCATTCCAGGCATCATGGCCACACGCACAATCCCCAATCCGCGTGACCGCCTCATTACCATCATGATTGCTCCGCTCATGACCTGCTCTGCAAGGATTCCCGTATATACCTTACTGATTGCAGCGTTTATTCCTCCAAAGCATATTGGATGGGGTATTCAACTTCAAGGCTTGGTTCTTTTTGCCCTTTATATGGCAGGGATTATGGCTGGATTATTCGTTGCACTGGTTCTCCGTTACTTCGGTTCGGCGGCAGGAAACTACCAGCCTCTCCTCCTTGAACTGCCCTCTTATCGCTTTCCTGCCTGGCGTAATGTGTTCTTGGGACTATGGGAACGCACGCAAATTTTTGTTACCCGCGTTGGTACGATTATTTTGGCCTTGATGGTGTTACTCTGGTTTCTCAGCAGCTACCCCTCCCCACCCAAAGGATTAGCAGGCCCTGCCATTCAATATAGCTTTGCTGGCATCATAGGATCCTGGCTTGAAGTCATATTTGCTCCTATTGGTTTCAACTGGCAGATTTGTGTTGCTCTTGTCCCTGGCCTTGCTGCAAGAGAAGTTGCGGTAGGGGCCTTGGGGACCGTCTATGCTCTTTCTAATACCAGTGCGAATTCAGGAAATGTTCTAGCGACTATGATTGCGCAATCTTGGAGCTTAGCCACAGCGTTTTCGCTTCTAGCGTGGTATGTTTTTGCTCCGCAATGTGTGGCGACTTTAAGTGTGGTCAAGCGTGAAACAAATAGCTGGCGCTATCCCCTTATCATGGCCGCCTACCTATTCGGATTAGCCTATTTGGCCAGTTGGTTAACCTATCACCTTACAATTTGGTTAAGCATTTAAATGATGCTGCAAGCTATAATCGTGGGATTGATCGTTTGTTGGGCAATGTGGACAGCTTTAGGTAATCTTGCCCCGCTGCGTCAGAGGAGAATACGTGGTGCCTTGGCTAGAAATTTAGAAGGCCGAGCACCTGTACAGTTCGTCAAGTGGTTACGCCCTGGTTTCCCAAAAACGGGGTGTGGTTGTCACGAAGACGACTGTATTGAAACGCCAAAAAAGAAATAACCCCCTCCTTTTCTTTAGAACACCAACCATTTATGTGGATTGTTGATATAGCGCTTCGCAGGCCCTACACATTTGTTGTGATGGCGCTTTGCATCCTGCTTGGAACACCGATTACCTTGATGAGAATGTCGACAGACATTCTTCCGGAAATCAATATTCCGGTAATCAGCATGGTCTGGTACTACAACGGGATGTCAGCCCAAGAAATGGGCAACCGCATCACCTCAGTCAGTGAACGTTCGCTTACCACGCTCGTCAGCGATATTGATCATATTGAGTCACAAACGCTTCCCGGTGTGGCAGTGATCAAGATCTACTTGCAGCCCTATGCCAGTATGCCCACGGCTATTTCTCAAACTGTTGCGATTGCACAGACTCAGCTTAAACAGTTACCTCCCGGCATCACTCCCCCTCTCATTATTCAATATACCGCCTCAAGTGTTCCAGTCATTCAGCTCGGTGTCACGCACCCCTCGATGTCAGAGAACGAAATTTTTGATACCACCATCAATTTTCTTCGCACGCAATTAGTCGCCATTCCTGGCGCAGCAGTTCCCTACCCCTATGGAGGCAGGAGTCGAGTCGTGGCCGTAGATCTCGATTCCCAAGCATTGTTAGCTCGAGGTCTATCTGGGGCTGAAGTGGTGAATGCCATCAATACTCAAAACTTAATACTACCTGCAGGGACTGCAAAGTTTGGCGCTTTAGAACGGAACGTTTCTATAGATGGCTCAATCACAGCTATTCAAGCTTTGAATGATATTCCTGTGCGCACCCGAAATGGAGCAACAGTTCGCTTAGAAGACGTTGCATTTGTTCATGACGGATCCACGCCACAGGTCAATGTCGTACGACAAGATGGAAAGCGCGGAACCCTAATTTCGCTGATTAAGAGCGGAGGCGCATCGACTTTGACGATTGTGTCTGAATTATTCAATCGCCTGCCTATGATCATGGAAAATCTTCCCAAGGGATTGATCGTTAAACCTCTCTTCGATCAATCCATCTTTGTTCGTGCAGCGGTGGAAGGCGTAGCAAGAGAAGCCGTCATTGCAGCAGCCCTGACTGCAGCAATGATTTTGCTATTTCTTGGCAACTGGCGCAGTACAGTCATTATCGCGATCTCAATTCCTTTATCGATTTTTTCCTCGCTCATGGCTCTTGCTGCATTTGGGCAAACCATCAACATCATGACCCTAGGAGGCATGGCACTAGCCGTGGGGATCCTAGTGGATGACGCAACGGTGACCATCGAAAATATCGAACGCCATTTACACATGGGCAAACCGATGTTCGATGCAATTCGTGATGGAGCGGGAGAAATTGCCTTACCCGCCTTAGTTTCAACGCTATGTATTTGTATTGTTTTTGTTCCTATGTTCTTGCTGACTGGCGTCGCAAAATATCTCTTCATTCCCTTGGGGAAGAAGAGAGGATAATAGAAGCCGCTTTAAATATTGATAAAAAACAAAAAGAGCTAAGCTGGAGTCCAATCCGTCCAACTCCGGGAACAAGAAACAAAAATAAATATATCGAATAT
>CAIVHB010000162.1 GCA_903905585.1 uncultured Ferrovum sp.
CAATACCAGCAAGAGATGGCAAACAGACTCCATTTACCCTTTCTGATTTTGAGTGATTCGCATTACAAGTTCCAGAAAGCTCTCAACATACCCACTTTTGTTGCAGCAGGTATGACGCTACTCAAACGTGTCACATTGATTGCCAACGATGGCGTCATTGAAGCGGTGCACTACCCGATCTTTCCCAGTGACAGCGACCCAACCTGGGTCCTTAATTATTTAAGGTCATCATTCAGCGCAAAATGAACAATGCCATCACTTGAACTAAAAATTCCGCCGCCTATTGTAGTCGTCATCACAGGTCTATTGATGTGGCTGACTCCAGCCTTCATGGCCGATGTCCTAGTAGGCTACACAGGGTGTATTGACCTCGGTGCCATGTTGATGCTGTTGGGAATTTTTACCGACGCTTATGCGGCGATCATGTTTGTCACCGCAAAGACCACCATCAGCCCTATCGCCCCCCAAAAGTCATCCACACTGATCGTAAACGGGCCATTTAAACTGACTCGAAACCCCATGTACCTTGGCATGGCAGCCCTACTTTTGGGTTGGGCTCTGGTTTTAGAAAACCCTCTGGCTTTGTTGGGCCCGATTCTTTTTGTGATGTACATCACCCGCTTTCAGATTATTCCTGAAGAACGCATCCTCACCGAAAAATGGGGAGAGCTCTACACTGCGTACCTCATCAAAACCAAACGGTGGCTTTAAATAGTCTTAAACAAGACCGCAAAAAAGCGGCTGCGGGATCTTATGGCAACGAGTGCGTTTGAAGCCAATCTCTTAGCGCACTATCCATACGACTTTGCCAGCCCGATCCTGAAGCCCTGAAAGTTTTCAACACATCAGGAGACAAACGTATGGTAATCCTTTCTTTAGTGGGCTCCTTTTGAGGGCCCCTCACTCCCAGTTTCTTTTGTAGAGAAGTCGGCAAAACCTGCTGAGCAGGTAAAAATAAATCGGGATCAATATCAGAGAGATCTTCAACCTCTCCTTGATCATTGATGACGGGTAAGCGAGAAACCATGTTTCACCCCTTCTCTCTGATTGGCCTTTCTAAAACTGATGACCCGAATTCCCCTAGTCGTTTCAGTAAAGCACATAACATGTAATCGATCTTCTAGATAACCAACAGCGACGAAACGCATCTCGGAATAACAATCTCGTTTATCAACCCAAAACTTAGCTGTTGAAAAATCAAAATAGGCCGCACTTTCAAATGACAAATTGCGATCTAAGATGTTTTTGGCATTCTTGATCGGATCAAAATCAATCTCAAACTTCATCTTATTGTATGCACGATTAGATATTGAGTAAAGTGAGTTCAACATCTCAAACGGAACAAACTCACCTGAATCATCTCTTTTTGAGATTCACTAAGTGCTCTTCGATAGTGACGGGAAAAAGGATGCCACTATGATAAGTACTCAAAGATCAGGATCTCGTATCAAAAAGCATCAAAAATTCCGTTACAATTAACGTGTGATTTCCCTAAAGACAATTAAAAAACTAGCACGTGGGCTGCTTGTTACGCTCGTATTCCAAGCCTTTGCGGTTTCGGGATCGCTTGCGGCTGTCGATGCGGCCTTGTCTAAAGATCCATCCTTTAAGATTCCGGTGTGTTCCATCTCAGGCCTGAAATGGGTAGAAGTGAAGTCCGATCACAATGGGCAAAGTTCTTCAGCCTCAAATGAAACGCCTTCAAATCACGACTCCTCACCCAGTGATCACAGTCATCACTGTTCCATGTGTTCTGCGCTCACAGCTGTTACAGTGAACGCTGTTGAGCAGAACCCTGAATGGATCAAGTTTCAAACTTTCTACCCTGACTTCGAAGATCAACCTAAGCATTTTGTTGAAGCCTGTCGCCCGCCTCCCTCGCAAGCCCCTCCGCAATTCTCCTAATCCAATCGACCACACAGGTCTTAGCACACTGCTTGTTTTGAAAAAATGAGGCCATCTTGCTCGGGCAGGGATGGCACTGAACATTGGGTATTGGGAGAAAGACGTGAACACAATTTCTGCTGTGAGTAAAAATTTTTTTATTGCATCAAACATTGCGCTCGGGTTGATGAGCGTTCTGATTGCAGAGCAAGCTTTTGCTTGCGCAACCTGCGGCTGCTCACTCAATAGTGATGCGGCGATGGGATACACCTCAGCAACGGGTTGGCAGGCAAGCCTTCAATTGGACTACATCAATCAAAATCAATTGCGCACTGGCACGAGCGCTGTCTCAACGACATCTGTTGCAGCGTTGAACGACTCAGGGGGTTCTCAAGAAGTTGAGAAGCAAACCATCAATCGCTATTTCACACTCGGAATTGCCTACACGCTCGATCATGATTGGTCTTTCCGTTTACAAATCCCGTTCATTGATCGCAGCCACTCCACTTATGGAAACGTGGGCGTAGCTGATCTCAATTCAGCCAATGTGAGTGGATCGGATGTGAATAGCCTGGGTGACATTAAATTCGTCACTAACTGGCAGGGATTATTGCCTACCCATAATTTGGGCATTCAGTTTGGCGTCAAACTTCCAACCGGAAACTATGGTGGGCAAGCATCTGGACCCATCGTGGGACATCATCCGGTTTCAGTAAATAGTGGGCCTAGTGCCGGATCATTACTAGATACTAGCTTGCAAGCCGGTACTGGCAGCACCGATCTCATCCTGGGTGCATTTTACTTACAACCCATCAGCCAAAATTTTGATGCTTATATCAATGCCCAATTACAAGCGGCATGGATTCATAACCTAGATCAGGCAGGGAGTGATTTCCGTCCCGGAAACCAACAAACCGTAAACTTTGGCCTGCGCTATGCTGAAAATCCAAATTTTATGCCGCAAATCCAAATCAACTTAACCCATAAGAACGCTGATCAAGGCGCCTTGGCGGACACCTATGCTTCAGGCACTACTGCATACCTCAGTCCGGGTATCAGTGCCACAGTGGTAGAGGGCCTGCAAGCCTTCGCCTTCCTTCAAGTACCTATTTATAGTAACTTGCAAGGTTCCCAGCTGTTTCCACACTGGACGGCCTCCGTTGGGATCAGTCATCACTTTTAACTTTTACTCATGACCCACGCAATGCGCTCCCTCAAAACTACGTTCTTGAATCAGCATGAAAGCGAACTTGCCAATCCAGATCGCCGGGAGTGGCTTGTTCGCGCAGGGTCATTTAGCCTGATGGCTGCTTTGGGTTTTGTCAGCCAGGAAGCATCAGCCAAGACACTTGAACTAGGCAAAGTCGCCCCAGCCTTGGTACTGCGCACGCTGGATGGCCACTCAATTGCAACACGCGACTTGATTGGCAACGTGGTTGTGGTAGCTTTTTGGGCGACTTGGTGTGAACCCTGCTGTGAAGAACTTCCAATCTTATCGGCTTATGCGAAGCAAAAAGCGGATGCAGGCTTGAAGGTATTGGGCTTTAGTATCGATACGCCAGATGAGTTACCGAAAGTGAAGAAAATGGCGCAAAACTTGAGTTTTCC
>CAIVHB010000163.1 GCA_903905585.1 uncultured Ferrovum sp.
GTCGAACTTTTGGGATTTCAAAGTTCAGTGTCCGCTCATGGAGTCGAACTTTCGCCTAAACGGGTTCGAGCCCCAAGCCTAGCGTCTAACTTTTGCGTGCAAAATGACGGCGCTGAACGTAAATTTGACAGTTTTGGCTGGAAAGTTACAGTATGTAACTTTTGGGTTTATTACACGAAATATTACACGGTTATCAAAAATGATCGTAAGTCGTTGATTTATAAGGGTTTTTGACGAGCTTGGCTTTCTGTTAATCCGCAGGTCCCTGGTTCGAGCCCAGGTCGGGGAGCCAAAGAATCTGTATGAAAATAAAGCACTTGCGCCATAGGCCAAGTGCTTTTTTGTTGGTTTTTCAATTACACGGTTATTACACGTTTTGTTCAAGGTTTATTAAAAAGCTTAAGTATCATAGCCTTGGAGATTTTTCCATTTGTAGAAAGTGGCCCAGTTCACGGCAAACTTCTGGGACAGCTAAGCCGGATGTCGGCAACAAATCATTTCCGGGTATCAACTTCACCGCAAAGACGTTTCCGGGGCTCGCGCGATAACAGCGACGCGGACTGCGCTCTCAGCTTCTGGTGCGTTTGAATGCCCGCAACGTCTGAGCAGAGAACATCTGGTTGCGGCCAACAACATGACTAGGCACCAGTTTGCCGGATTGAACGTAGCGACGCAGGGTGGGCACAGAAACCTCAAGGTACTCCGCTACCTCCCATGCAGAAAATGGTTCCTGCTGCAGATGGCCGAACACCTGTTCGTGGCTGAAATCATCGTCGCGAAATGCATTACCGGTCAGCAGTGAAAAAAACCGGGTGCGCTCCACCTCAGGCATGCGCTTCATTTCAGAAAACAGGTCTTCTGCTGTGAGGGACTGGTTCATGGCGTGGCTCATTTCGTTTCTCCTTTGCTGCTCTCCTGACGCAAGTAGTGCTTCAGCTGGCGGATTATCGCCCTAGCAGCAAAAACTAACCAGCACGAACATGACAAATACGGTGTGCCGGCCTCCCTATACAGACGCATCGTGCCGCCGTGGGTGGCTCATGGGATGCGCCTATGAGAACAACGCCAGCAGTGCGTCAATCGTTGGTTCAGACTGCCTTCCTGCTTCAAGGCACTGCTGGTCAAAACGCATCGCGTAATTCTCAGGACGAAATGGGTCGTTCCCTACAAAGGGGGCCAGCCGTGCTTTGAGCGTCTTCGAATCGCCGATGTCACTTTGTCCGATCAGCCTCAACATCATCGCCTCGAAGAGCGGTTCTGATTTCAGCACACGTATTCGGGAACTCCTCGCATTCTTGGCCACAGCCTCCGACCAATCCTTATCGGTGTCGAGCAAGGCGGCTACCGAATCATAGTTGGCAATCCCCATTTGCCGTTCCTCCATTCTACAACATGCTGGGCACCTTTGCCGTGGGCGTTCTTGATGGTGACTTTCAGCCCCGCACCGCGTGGCGCATAGATGCTTTTCACATGTCTAAGAAACGCTTCTTCGGTCGCTCCTTCACCGACGAGCAACAGGGTTCAATAAGCGGTCCAAGCGTTCATCTCGATGGCTCAGAATTCCGGCACGGCGCCATAAGCCCCCGCCATATACTTCGCATAGAAATTATCGTCGTTGCGAACACCGGACACGGCATCGAGGCGACAAGCCATACTTTCGCATTCCGGATTTTTTTGCACCAGCATTACTTGCGACTTGTGAATTAGATTCAATACCTCAACTGCATGACAGGTAAATAGAATCTGCGCATTGTGTGGATTGGTCGCTGGATTGGCGAAAAGTTCGAGTATTGGCTCCAGCATGTGTGGATGCAAGTCATTCTCGAATTCGTCGATCACCGCTAACCCGCCGAGTTCAAGCGCAGGCAGCAGGCGCGAGAGCAGGACGAAAGCGCTTTGGGTGCCGCTCGACTCCGCCCAAAAAGGCAAGACAAACTCGCTCGACTTATTCTTATGCTTGCCAAATGGCATCCAGACTTTGCGGTTCGGATCATCCTGGGTGGGTGCGGGCACTTGTTCCAAGGTAATTCCGGACAACCCCAAATCCCATCCTGCAAGCAACCGCTCCATATGGGTATGCTGTCCTACGCTGCGCGAGAAATGGTCCGCCGCCGCCATCAACAGTCCGTTATCCATCGGCAAGCGGCCGAACACATTTACATTAGTGACGACATACGGCGCAGCCATCCGCTGAGCCAAGGGCACGCCATATTGTGCCGCTGTGGCAATCAGTGAAGCGTTTGGGCGAACTTTGCGGGCTTCCTGCGGAGCTAACCCAAAATCCTGTTGCTTGACTATATAGCTGCTGGTCGCCTCATCCCAATCACGAACGAATACATAACTGAAACGCTCGCGCTTCTGATATAGCGCCTCATGAATGACGCGCTGTTGGTTGCAACGCAGAACATAACGCCACACCTTGCCATCGAAATCCAATTCGCACTCGAATTCGCTGGGCTGGTCGGTAGCAGCGAAGTGGGGTGTTACTGGAATAGCGGCTTCCGGTGACGACTGAAAAGACTGCGCGATAAACCATCCGAGGAAAGCCACAGGTTTCAGGAGTGCGGTCTTGCCACTCCCGTTAGGGCCTATCACCGCCAGCACCTTCGAGACTCTTTCGCCGGTCGGCACTTCGCACATCCAGTCTGTCATGCTGGTCTTACGGCTAAGAGTAAAATCAACCTCGACTCTACCCAAAAACGACTGAAAATTCGAGAACGCGTAGCTATGGAGCACTTTAATTCCCCCGTTAAATCTACATATCAACAAACTATTGTCGATTATATTACTTCATAGAGACTTTGCAAGCCATTTCGCGTTAGGCTAACGACACGGATCCCTCAATGCACGAAACTCCCAGCGGAACCTCATGTCCTAATCTCGGCCATCAATATTTCCAGCAGTTTCGGGTCGTTCTTCGCCTTCTTCAACAGCTCGGCAATCAACGCCTCATCGTCGGACGGTTTCTGATCCTTCGGTAATAGGTCGGCAAGTCCGGCAGCTTCAAATACGCGCCGCTCATGGGCAAGATAAATTGGCCGCAGCATCCTTAGTCGCGGCTTCACCATGATGTAGCCCTGTGTCACATCGGAACTCATGCTGGCGTGGTTCAAGGCGAGCTTGACGAGGCCGGAAAACTCTACCTCTGAGCTCAGTTAACCTGTGGGGGGATTACCGTTGGTTGGCAAGTGGCCCTGCAGAGCATAAAATCACTAAAACACGAGCCAAATTTGAAAAAAATCATAATCATTTCAGGACCCAAAGGTGGTCACAACATTCCAGAAGAAGTTATTCGCCGACGCTTCAAGGCAGGCTTAGATAACTTCCATGAGCGCTACAGCAAGGTAGTTGACTCATGGGCGTTTTATGACAGCTCAGGCATGCACCCCAAACTCATTGACTGGAGCAACAAATGAACACCAAAGACATTCGCACCTCCACTGATCCAGATTTGGCAGGCTCATACGCTGCCATGGAACGTGCAGCCCGTGCAGCGCAAGATCTAGCTATCAAAACGAACACGGGTATCGTTGTTGCAGTTGATGGTAAGAACGTTGAATTGACCGCGGCTGATTTAATCAAGATGCGTGACCAAGAAGCTAACTCTTCACATCACTAAATGAACCGACTCATCGCATCACTGTTAATCGCACTGATCTTTGCATCATCTGCTTATGCGCAGCGCATGTATGACGGCAGTGGAAGACAAATTGGTCGCGTTGATAGTGAACGTTATTACGACGGATCAGGTCACCAAATTGGTCGTGTAGATGGCTCCTACATCTATGACGGCTCAGGTCGTCAACTAGGCCGCTTTGATGGCGACCGCGTCTACAACTCGTCTGGGAGCCAAATTGGCCGTATCGATGGTGAAAGGCTTTACAGCGCATCGGGCTCTCAAATGGGGCGAATAGATGGTGAACGTATTTACGATGGCTCCGGACACCAAATTGGTAGGGCCGACGGTTTACGTCGAATGCAAATGATCGTTTTCTTTTACTTTTTTATGTAGTCAAAATTTGGGTATTGCACAAAGTCTCATGAAAAAAAGCTGACATCATCGCCATTTACCGCGTTCGTGGCGAGGATGTTGAGATTTTGAGATTGCATCACGCAGCCCGAAATCTATGACGAACTGGGTCAGCCCCTGAAGCTGACCTTTGACCGCAAACCAACCTGCCCATGGCTAAAACCTCGGCGGGTTTTTTCATTTCTGGGAAGCTACAAGAATTCCTCAGTTGATCTTAGGAATCCATATTTTCATGCCAGAGGCTCACAGAATGACCCTGAAACTGAACACGATTCCTCTCCTGATCAATTAGAAGATGATTAGTACCTATCCAGCGCCTTTTTTATCTCATTCTTTATTTTAGTCCGCAATGCAGCGGGGGCTAGGACTTCAACGTGCGATCCATGCTTCATGATCTCCATGATTAACTCAGGATCTTGGTTGTAGCCAAACTCTAGTATGTAATTACCTTGCTGATCGAAAGTGGCAACTTGATCTGGATGCCACGTCTCACCTGAAACCCATCGCGCACGTTCTGGGGTGAACTTTAATTTCACGCGTTGAGTGGCTGCGCCAGGAAAAATCCCATAACTCTCACCAAAGTATTTTTGAAGTGTTGCATCGCCAACTTCTTCACATTTCTTGTAAACAATCGCTGCTGTTTTGATTCCATCCAGGGCAAAGCTGCGTAGATCCTTTCTCAGATGGCAGTAGGAGTCTAAATACCAATTGTCTCTATAGAAGATTAGACGCTGAGGTGAGATTTCCCGCTCAGTGGTTTTATCATTGGCTTTGGAGTAATGGGTAATCTGAAGACGATATCTTTTGATTACTGCAGCACCAATCTCTTCAAAATTCTCCATAGAACTTTTACGCGCTGACATACCAAATACTTTGATACGCTTTCGGAGTTCTCTGCTAGATAATTCGTCCTGACCTAGGATGCCGTCAATGATCGATGTCAGGGGTGCAATATGTGGCCCAATCAAACCACCTTTATCCAACTGCGCCAATAAATGCTGCATCAGCGCAAGTGCAGAAGCCTCTTTTTCAGTAAACCAGAGCCCCGGTAATTCTGTTTTCTTATTACCCTTGGGTTTTTCAAAGAAATAACCCCCGACAATCCGGTCATATTTGATGTCAGCGTGTAGGCGGTCTCTAAGATAATCAAGATCCCGTTTAAACGTCGCGCGGGAGATTTCTAGTTCATCCAAAAAATCCTGAAGAGGGACTGCTCCACGGGCCTCAATCATGTATTTAATGCGGTGAAGGCGCTCTAAACTACTCATCCTGGGCGGAACCTTTAAGGTCATTTCCGCCAGTGTATGCGATTCTGAAGAAATGTCATCTTTTGGGAGTTCTGACACCTTGGTCTCTTTCAGCATGGCTACTTATAAACCTTCAGATTGCTTTCCTCATTGCGTACCTTATCGGAACCCGGGATCACTCTCGGCTCAATACTCTGAGTCTTACCCGACGACAAAATGAAGTCCTGATTACCCAACTGATAGGCCACGTTTTCGGCGAGACTATCGGATACCTGCTTCATCATCCGCGCTTGATTGGGCTCATATCCCTCATTCTGACCATCGATCCGACTATCACTCCCCGAGCCCATCCCCACAAAAGAGGCCACTACCTGAAAGTTCTTGGTATCAATCAAACTAAAATCCACGGCCATATCCAGCGTATGAATCGCCATCGAATTTTGGGTTTCCGTAATCGGTGCTGAAAGATGATTTCGTGTTTGCTCGGCTAACACCCCATACAACACATAATCGGCATTCTCAAACACTCCGGCCTTGATGCGATTATTGATATCAAAATAATCATCCGTCTGTTCAGTGCTCACGATATTTGGCACCCCCTGAATCACCTTAAAGCCTGACTTAATCAGCATGCCCTTGATGGATCCGGAAACACCACGAATTTCACCATATTCCTTTTTTTGTTCATCACCAATGACTTTCGAGTAACTGATATCCGTCACCGCAATCGACTTGGTAAAGGGTATAGGCACTCCATCTTTTTCAAAGCGGGTGGGCGGTGTGGATTGTCCATATTTCAAGGCATCGTAACCCGTAGCACTGGGCGTCTCTGTCTTCTTCAGAGAATAGGTACTACAACCATTCAGCAATAAAAAGAAACAGATAGCAACACCTGCAACGAGTTGTGATGGACTCATGAGTGCACTCCAAATAAGGGATAGGTTTTCAAGTAAGGAAGACATCAGTTAAGCACCGTCTTACGGATCTCTTTCTCTTCCGCCCACTCAATCACACCCGTCTCGTTATTCACGAGGTTGAGGGTGAAGTTATAGAACACATCTTTGAGTTCGCGATTGCGCTTCACAATGGTCGAGATCGTGCCCGTAATCCGATACTTCGCCCCCTCCATCTTGGCCGTCTTAGCTACGCCATCATTGCGATACATACCAGTTTGGTTTTGACGCTTGAGTTCATCCACTTGAGATTGCATTTCATTGCCACTGATTGCAAATTTCACTTGCCCACTCTTCAACAACTGAGTGCGCACTTTCTGCGTGATCAGGCGGGTATTAATAGGCTCATTGGTTTGGTTATTCACCTCAGCCAAAGTCACCAAGGGTGCTGAACGACTATTTTGAATCGTCTTACTTTGCAGCATAGAACGTACCATCGTCTCAGCCACCGACTGCAAATCGGTTGATCCGAAATCTGCCGTCACCGTCTCTACTGACTGTGAGTCACCGTACTTCACAATAGTCGGCGGAGGCGGAGGGGGCGGCACAGAGGCTTGCGAAACTGGATTAGAAGGTATGGGGGCACTGGCGCAACCCGCCAACAACAGACCCGCCACAACACAAGCAAAGGAATACGTTTTCATGAGAAGACTCACTTGTATTGGTTAATTTCAAAACGAAAAGCTGTGGCATCCGGTGTCGGCGCCACACCCACCAGATCCGCAGACTGATCGCGTGTCAGCGTTAAAGGCTTCCAAGCCTCATCGGTGAAGACCACCATCCCATTTGTATCGAGCCACTTAAAGCGATAGCCGTACAGCTTGGTGTCGGGTTGAACCTCACCCGTTTTCGCATCAGGAGAAGGTCCCCGATTTTTAACTGAGACCTGGGCGGTGAGAAGGTTGTTACGCAACACACTTCGCATATCCAACACATCAACCGCACTGGTCTCTCCCATGCGAGTCGTCATCTGCTGCTTTTCAGTGATCTGGGTGGGCTGCACTGAACTACATGACGTAAAGAGAAAAATTGTTGCCGTCATCGTGAGCAGAAGGCAGGACTCATAGATACTGTGCTTTAAGTCATGTGTTGCAGATTTGTAAGAGAATAAAATGGCCATGGGTGAAGCTCCTAATTCAAAAGTCTTTCAATTAGAGTGGGAGTGCGTTCAGGTTTCACCGCAACCGCTTCGACGGGCTTAGTGGAATCGATTTTTGGCTTCAGCTCTGACTTAACTGTGGTTTCAGGCTTAGCAGGGCTATCACCCTTATTTGTGCCGTCTGTCTTGGCAGTGCCTTCTAGCTTGGTCAGAGCATCAGACTTTGGATTGGCTGCACTCAATGCAGCGACGTGTTCGGCTTCAATGTCATCCAAGTCTTTACGCGTGAGCAGAAAACCGCGATACATCATTAGTGCATCTTTTTCCTGAGCCCGAATCAATCGGCCCCGATCTTTGATGACCTCATCAATGCTGCGCCCCACTTTAGATTTCAGGGCCTGAGGGATATCGGGTTTATCTGCCAATGCCACGAACTCCTGAATATCATCCAGATTCATCGCAAAATGATTTTTTTGAAAATACTCCACATCAAATTCAAAGGCATTCACCGCCACCTTTATCTTGGATGAAGGATGTTTCATCTCTTGTTTCACTAAAGCAAAGTGCTCATAGAACTTGTTTTGCTTTTTAAAGAGATCCAGAGAAAGAGCAAAGGCATCCGATGCAATCGCAGGGTTCTTGGAATTAACGAAATCCTTGATATAGCTCGCAGCCTCAATAGGCTCCTCTGGGAAATAGTCTTTCCCGTTCAGATAAGCTTCACCCACATACATTGCGGCTTCTTCATCGCCCGATCTTGCTGCCATCCGACAGACTGCAGGTCTTTGGTGTATGGTCTCGCGGCGCAGCCTATCCATCTTTCGACACCCATTGAAGGTAATGTCGTTTTTCAAAAACAGCTCTTTAACTTCTTTTTCCTTGAAGCTGAGCCCCATTTTAGTTAGACGATCTTCCACAAACAGCGGATCCCACTCAGGCGTTCCTGGCTTCAGAACAAAAGCCATCAAGCGTAAGAACGCTCTTGGATCTTCTTCCGCCTGCGCTCTTAAGTTACTCATTGCTTCTTCCCGCGTGAGCGAATTAGATAGCCCCGCAAGCACACAATGTGTGAGCTCTTTTTTCATGAAGGCGCTCTGGTGACCGCCTGCATAATATTCAGAAACCTTTTTACAGGATGCAGCATTCGCCACATTGGGAATGCTGCGTTCAATCAACCTTTCCATCTTGCTATCGCAATACTTATCACCTGTCTTACGTAGCTTTTGACAAAGATCGAGCGCCTTCGCATCCCCTGAGGACCCACTTCCCTCATACGAATCCACCAGATATTTAGTGGCAGAAATATCACCCGCAGCGGCTGCGCGATGAATGAGATCCATTGCCTTACTTTGGTCTCTCCCCGCTGATGACGTACCTTCTAGGTAAATTTTCCCCAGTGCATACATGGCTGAGGCGTCACCTGCAGTAGCCTTAGGATAGAGTGCACGAAACTGCTCATCAGAATTGAGCTTACCCTCCGCTAATACAGAACCTGCGCTTACCAAAGCAGCAATGAGAACCATTGCCTTAACGATGTGTGTGGTTTTCATGGGGCGTCTCGATTACAAGGTTTAAAGTCGAACTTCACATTCTTTAAAAGGAACACTTCCTTCCAGAACTTCATGACCTCTGAACTCGGTGAAGTACCAATGGTGCAAACAGGAGGAAACTCTAGAGAGAGATCTAAACTCGGTACCGTGGTGACATAAAAGCGGTTGAATGCCTTAGGGTCAGTTGGATTAATTCCATCAGGAATCATCGAGATTGCGACCGCTACAATATTGTTGGTATGTCCACCCTTGTAGACATCATTTAAGTCTTGAATCGCCTTAAAAATGTCGTAGCTTGAATTGTCTCGGTTGATGTCTGACATCGTGGCAACAGCAAAGCGCTGGTTAAATGCCTTTCGATCACGCTTGGCCACTTCAGCAGAACAGGAGTTATTCCATAAGCTCTCAATCAAAGTCACATCAGGACACCCTGGAACACATTGATCTAGGCTTAAGTCATACCCAGTTGCGTTGTGGTTATAGACCTTAATCCGATCTCCAATTGCCACGTCGCGATAGAGATCTGTTAATCCCTGTGCCATATGCTTCTTGGCATTTGCATCCTTAAAGGTATTGCCATAGATATGAATATCATAGGTCTTGGCAGTTGGTGCCTTGCTACAGTATTTATCTCCAGCAAATGCTGGCAGCGCAGCACCTAGCAACAAGATCAAGGTCATTACTAAGACAGAAAGTGATTGAAGTGCCTTCATTTAGATCACCTCCTCAATCATTTTTACCAAATCGGTTTTGAAATATTCGGGTGCAGTCGTTTTTCGCGTCTTTTGATTGGAATGCCGAAATGCCATGATTTTTCTGGCTAGGGCCGAGATGAGATTGCGTCTGTCCGTGGCGATCTTGCTATCCAAGCCTTCAAGCTCTCGGATACTCGATTTGATCTGTTCTTCTAGCGATTTAATCTCGATGCGCTTTTCTTCTATTTTCTTGTTATGGGCTTTTTGCAGCTCCGCCTTACAAGTATCGAATTTACGCTTTTGAATTAGAAACTTCTGCTGCGCTTTGGCGGCAAGATGCACCGCTCTCTCATAGAAGGGATGTGAATCATGTCTATGGAAGGCCAGCATGATGCCAACCGTAAAGATAGCCATATTGAGTAAGAGCAAGGTAAAGCCCTTAGCGCCAATGAGGATGGACTCCGCAATCCCCTTATCTGAATGGGTAGCTGAATCAATAAAGGCTTCGAGATTGAGCGTAGCCGGATCATTCACATCTACCCACTTTTCACGCATCAATCCCAAGAAATACATCAACACCAAGGTCAGCACCGTAAGTAAGGTAATGGTCAGATAGATTTGATCTCGATTGATCTCGATCTCTTTGCACTGCAGTCGTTTCAACATCACACCGATCGTGTGGGCGAAGAACACCAACAAGCCACCAATCGCCGCAGAGATTAAAAGTGAAACTAACGGCATAGACTCAAAGAACAACTCAAATGCCAATCTATTGATCGGCACCTCTGCAACGGCCAACAGAACAAGAGCCGGCAGATACATCTCTACATGTTCTATTTGCAATGGGCGTCCCACAACCTCAGCGATATTTGCTTTCTCTTCCTGTGCCCGCATGGCGGCATCTTCAATATGACGATAGTCGGCTGAGAACGTACCTTGCTCGTGATCCAACAACTCCAAATCTCTAGTAAAGGACTCCGCCAGCGTCGAACGCACACTATGGTTTTCACTTTCATGCTGATGCTGTAACAAGTGAATATGGTCACTCAGCTCAACACGATGCTGTTCCAGAAGCGAGGTGTATTTCATCCACTCGTTTTTACCTTCATAGATGATTTGCTTTTCATGATCGCTCGGACCCAGTGACATCGTCGGTGGTAATTCTTTTGTCCCGTGAACTTCACCTGTGCGCGCATGACGCACCAGTTCAGACTCATCCGGATTAATCATGCGTTGAAACGCCCTTACGGCATTAGCGTCCATGTTTCGCTCCTTCTGATGTTGCATTGAGGCTACCGACCTTCGTTGCCTCAAAGAGATGCTTTGCCTTTAACAACCCCCCAGACTGATAGTCCAGAAAACGATCATAGGTATAGTTATTCAGCCCACCGTGATTCCAGTTGATCACGATATAAAGCTCATCAAAGGTCCAGCAGCCGTAATCCACCTTCCCGTCACTGGCAGTGGTGTAGGCTACAAACCCCGGGAATTTTTCACATTTGGTGGTGTTTAGAACAATCTTCCCGCCCGCATCATTATTAGAAAAAGCAACCACTGTATTGGGCGTAAAAGAGAGGGGCTGAAGTCTTTGATTAGCTCTCGATGACATTAGAGCTTCGGTATTATTAGTTGTCACTTTTGCAGGATCGTCGCCGGGCTTAATCTCGGACAACTTCGAAATATCATCTTCGGCCGGGGCAAGGGCCCCCTCTAATTGCCGTCCCTTCTCAATTCCATAACCCCATAGGGCGCTCAAACTGGGCGTTTTGGGTATATCGACAACCAACATCGCTTTGTATTGACGCGGCTTTTCCGTCGTGAGCGCATAACTCAGCAACAGAATAAAAACGATCAATGAAAGATAAAAAACGTATTTAAGAGCAGCCACCTTCAACCCCTTATCTAGGATGTTGAAAGAATCATCTAATGAGCCTGGCTCATAGAACGAGCCTATGAACCAAAACTTTCAAAATAATTAGACTTGGCTAAAACACTGTCTCAGAGTGTGCTGGTTTTTCATGAGGGCTTCCTTTCGCAGTGGCTGGCCTCATGAGCGCCGGGCGAACCGTGGTGCCCACAGCATGAACGCTAGGTTGAGATACAAACTCATGGATACTAGTAATTGGACTTGTAAACATGAGAATCAACAGGACCTTGAGCTCCATCTTGATTAGCAGAACGAAGAACATGCCTTGAATCAGGTTGCTCATACCAAAACCGAAAGTAAAAGAAGATTTGTTCATCTTCTGCTTTGTATGGTTCATATGGCGAGCCATCTAGCCTATATGTTCAATTTTATCTAAGGGGGAAAGTGAATTGATTCCAATGCGAGTGGCTTAGTTGCCGGAACGAAGGGAATTGTTTCTCAAAGCTATGCTGCTGCTTGGTTGATCAAAGGTGAGAAAGATAGGTTCACGCTGAGTATCCAGCAGCCACTTCGTGTGACTTCAGGATCTGCAATGATAATGGTCGCAAGCACTAATGCCGATGGAACACCTAAGTATTCAACCCAACAGATTAGCCTCACCCCAAATGGTCGCGAGGTCGTTTACGGGGTGAACTATTTGAGAGAGATTACAGACATGAATTCTGTGGCTTTTAGACTGGCCTTTCATCAAGATGCAAATAATATTGCAGGTTCAAATGAAAGTGAGGTGGGTGTGTCATACAAGTATCGGTTTTAATCGCTTACCGGTAAAGAGATCGGCCATACAGCCTAAATATTCGATATGTCCAACTTAAATCGAAATCATAAACAAAAGGAATGATGTCCCTAGGTAAAGCAGCATGTTTACCTACTTACCGCTTAATCTTTATCTTCTAGCAGTTTAGATTCAGCCTCATCGTCATCTTCGAAATCGTCAAACTCAAGACCGTCTATGGTCTGCATAGATTGACCAGCAATACCTTGAAGATCTCCATACATACCGCTGGTACTTTGAATGACCTTGGCAAGTTGCTGTTCACGCTTAGCCCAGAGCTTGGTCATGGCTTTTTTTTCCTTGATCAAATCATCGTGCAAGGAATGAAATGCTTCAGTAATTCTTTCAACACGCATCTTGAACTGCTGACCTGTGAGGTATAAATAAACCTGCTCTGATTTTGTCTCAATACCTTTCTGAGTAATCTTGGCTTGTCCTACTTCTATAACTTGTTCACGCAATGCAACCGCCAAGGGCAGTGCAGACCTCCAATCACTGATCCATACTCCATCCTTCAACCCAAAAGTATTGATATCTGACGGGAGTGTTGCAGTGACAATCACCGCAACTGTGGATTTGGCATTTTGCTGATCCGACTTTAGTTTAGACAACCACTCATTGTTCCATCCTTTGGTGCGTTTGGATTCCCAGATAATCGTACCAATAGATTGACCAAATTCATTACGCACTTCCTGGATCGTATCGGCACCCTGAATACCCTTAGGCACAGGTGTAATGACGTCATACGGGAAGAAATTACGCAGCATGCTTTCTAGTTCTAGTTCTTGAACCTCACCCTGCATCTGCTGCGACCCTTGTTCTGCTCGATTCTTGGCCTGCTCTAAATCACTGGTCAGTGTGGATATCGTTTTTTTCAGTTCTTCAACTGTTAATTTATGGGCTTCATCTGCTTCATTTTTTGCTTTACCTATAATGTAATTCAATGTACTAAACTTTGAATTATCAACTATTGGTATTTTGACAGCGTTCAATACTTCTTTTACCCTGTCTTCAAGTTTAGTAAC
>CAIVHB010000164.1 GCA_903905585.1 uncultured Ferrovum sp.
AGATCCATTCTTCCTGTTAAAGCAAACTGATGGGTTTTTTGTTTAGAAGCACCCTGACTCAATTCTTGTTCAATACCATCCAGTACTTTTTGCTCTCTTAAAGCTTTTTCTAAGCGCCTCAATAATCTTCGAATATCACTGTTTTCCCCATTTAATCTTGTTTTAAGTATTGAGTGTTGGCGCGGAATTAAAAGTACCCGAAATACATCGTTAGTGCGCGCCTAAAATTACCCAGGGTGATTAACCTATCTGCTCTTTATAACGAGCAGGACTCACAGGAGATGATCACCATGAAGGATTTAGGCATAATTCGCCGAATGTATTACCGCGACGGTCTATCATTATCAGAGATAGAGCGGCGCACTGGACTCACACGCAAAACCGTCAGACGTTGGTTAAATGCAGCAGAAGGCACAGAACCCACCTACCGAAGACGCAGTCATGGCAACACCAAGATTGCCCCTTACGCAGCACAACTGACCAAAGCCCTAGAAATCGATGCCAGACGCCCTAAACGCGATAGACGTACGGCACTGAAACTCTTTGGTGAATTGCAGTTGGCTGGCTTTGACGGCGACTACAGTCGCGTCACAGAATTTATCCGACACTGGCGTCATCATAGCGGCTATACAATCGTTAAAGCCTTCGTGCCACTCCACTTTGAATTAGGCGAAGCCTTTCAATTTGACTGGAGTGAAGAACATCTCATGATTGGTGGGGTCTGGCGCAAGATCATGGCAGCCCATTTAAAACTATGTGCTAGTCGTGCCTTTGTATTACAAGCCTACCCCACACAAAGTCACGAAATGCTATTTGATGCGCACACTTGCGCATTTACTGCATTAGGCGGCATTACCCGTCGAGGCATCTACGACAACATGAAGACGGCTGTCGATAAAGTGAAGCAAGGCAAGTTACGCACCGTCAACAAACGATTTAGCGCCATGACCTCTCATTATCTATTTGATGCCAGTTTCTGCAATGTGGCCAGCGGCTGGGAGAAAGGCGTGGTTGAGAAGAACGTACAAGACAGTCGAAGACGTATTTGGCAAGACGCTGCCAAAGAACAATTCGGCTCATTTGCTGAACTCAATATTTGGTTATTGGCACGCTGTAAAATGCTCTGGCAAGCGTTGCACCATCCAGAGTTTAGTGATCTCACCATTGCTGAAATGCTAGAACATGAGCAACCTAGCCTCATGCCGATGGTCACGCCTTTTGATGGATATGTAGAAACCATTGCTAAGGTTTCCAGCACCTGCTTAGTGATTGAAGACCGAAATCGATACTCTGTCCCCTGTGAGTTAGTGGGTCAAATGGTGAGTATCCGCATCTACCCAGATCACCTGGATTTCGTTGCGCATGACAAGATAGTAGCCCGTCACACGCGTAGCTTTGAACGCAATAAAACCCACTATGACTGGCAACACTATATTCCGCTGATTGAACGCAAACCTGGCGCACTTAGAAATGGGGCGCCATTTGCAGACCTGCCTGCGCCCTTGCAGCATCTTCGTGGCCGATTACTGAAGCGCGATGGCGGTGATCGTATGATGGCGAAAGTGCTATCGGCGGTGCCTAAGTACGGCTTAGAAGCGGTGTTGGTTGCGGTGGAACTGGTGTTGGAATCAGGCAATGCGAGTCCTGAACATATTGAGAATGTCATCAGCCGCCTGAAGGCAACAGCCAATCCTGACCTCGTTGAGACCACCTTACAAGTGGCTGAGCCACCGATTGCTGATACGGGACGGTATGACCGTGAACTGAGGTAATTTTTAGTACCAATTGGAATGAGAGTTTATCATTAGAACTCTTTAAGAAAGGTACAAGGATATGGCGAAATTAGGGAAACGTTATAAGGCAGAAGAGATCGTGAATATGCTACGCGAGATCGATGTGATGTCAGCGCATGGAAAGACGTTGGCAGAGGCCTGCAAACAGTCCGGCATCAGTGAACAGAGTTATTACCGGTGGCGGAAGATGTATGGTGGACTGAAGATTGATCAGGCCAGGAAGTTCAAGGAGATGGAGGCGGAGAACGCCCGTTTGAAGAAGCTGGTGGCCGAACTCTCGCTTCGGGAAGCGATGCTGAAAGAGGTGGTTCGGGGAAACTACTAAGCCCTGTCAGGCGCAAGGCGGCGGTGACGATGTTGATGGAACGCTATTCCACATCGGAACGCAAAGCCTGTGCTCTGGCAGGGCTGTCTCGGTCGTCCTGGCGTTATGAGTCCCCGAGTCGTGAGGTGGAAGCCCCGTTTCGAGCGGAAGTGATTCGGTTGGCGAGTCAGTATGGCCGTTATGGGTATCGCATGATTGCCGGACTGATGCGTAATGGGGGCTGGCTCTTGGCGACGCCGGATCGTGTGAGACGTATCTGGCGTGAAGAGGGATTGAAAGTCCCTGAGAAGCAACCCGCGCGGGGTCGTCTCTGGCTGAATGACGGCAGTTGCCTGCGATTACGCCCTACCCATGCTCACCATGTCTGGAGTGTTGACTTCGTGCTGATACGGGATGCCTACGGTGGAAAGATCCGGATGCTCACGATGATCGATGAATACAGCCGCACCTGCCTTGCAATCCACTGTGCACGACGTATCGGGGCAGACGAAGTCATCGAGCAGCTGGCTCAGGCAATGATCGATCATGGCATTCCGGAATATATCCGAAGTGACAATGGCCCGGAATTCATTGCCCATCGATTGCGTCATTGGTTAGAACGGGTGGGTATCAAGACGGCCTATATCACCCCTGGCAGTCCTTGGGAGAACGGCTACTGCGAGAGTTTCAATGGAACACTAAGGAATGAACTACTCAACGGGGATATATTCTACGGTGTCAGGGAAGCACAGGTATTGGTCAATCAGTGGGTACGGCATTACAACACCACAAGACCGCACAGTGCCTTGGGATATAAACCACCGGCCCCCGAGGTCAAGTTGCCGATAGTCACCCAGAATTTACAAAACACAATGCATTAACGTATGATGCAAATACTCTCAATCCAAGTGGTACTAAAATGACAGCAGTTCATACCGACCCGCCTTTAAATGAACTTAATCTGCTTAGGCAGCCATTGACGGAGGGTGAAAAGCTTGTATTGAATTTTTTCTTAGAAAATCTGACAAGTGATTGGGAAATTTATATCCAACCACACTTGAACGGCCTGAGGCCAGATTTCGTGCTTATCAGCCCTCAAAAGGGCATTGCTGTTTATGAAGTCAAAGACTGGAATCTTGATTCACTTAACTACCACTATAAAGTTCAGCCAAACAAGGCGCCAGTTCTATTGGCTGATGATGGAAATAGAGTCTTTTCAATGGCCAAGAATGATCCCTTTATTAAAGTTAATGTTTATAAAGAAGAAATATACAATTTATATTGTCCAAATCTACCTAAT
>CAIVHB010000165.1 GCA_903905585.1 uncultured Ferrovum sp.
GGTGGACGATGAGCATAATACCGATTACTTCGTATCGATGAACTGGGATAAACAAAGAGGATATCGAGATTATTCAGACTCTGAAGTGAAGCAACTATTTGGCAAGGCGCGATGGGATGGGGACAAAACGGATGTTGAGTTGACTTATGCCTACTCAACAACTTCGCTTCATTCAACTCAAGCCCTTCCTCCCGAGATGATTTCAAATCCATCCTCAGCTTATTCGGCTCCTGATGGTGTATCTAACAAAATGTCATTATTGAAATTGAAGTTCGATCATGAGTTAACAAAATCAGATACATTGCAAGAGCAAATTTACTTTAAGCAAAATAATTCTAACTCTTCGAACTCAAATGTTAGTTTCGATGATGGATGTAATGCAGGAACGACATCCTTTAAATGTGGCTCAACCGATATAATTTTTAGTACTCCAGGTACGGCTAAAAATGTGTACAACAGCGCTTTTCCCAGATATACCTCTGATATCAACTCTTCTTTAGTTGCAAGTGAAACAAGCCAGTCACAAGTTGGTATTAGAGTTCAGTGGGATAACACTTCAAAATTGTTCGGGCAAGATAACCACTTTATTGCTGGGATCTCAGCTGATTTTGCGCATTTAGGTTATGTTCAACAAACTTATTTAGCTCAACTGACTAATTATCAAACCATTTTGGTGGGAGATTGTAGATACAACACAAACTCATCAGGCACTGGGACATGTGGTTCAAGTTTACTGGATGGCGTTAATGTAAGTGGCACTTCTAAGGAATATAGTTTTTATTTGTCTGATGCATTCAGAGCCACACAAAATCTAAATATAATCCCTTCTCTCAGTTACAACGTTACCATTCAAAATCAAAACGGTAATAACAACCAATATTTGAATGATGATGGTGGTTTCAAATGGACTGCAGGTAACGGTGTAAATTATTACAATCCCAATTTTATTGGTCTCTATACTTATAAATCATCCTCACCTGGATATTCTCTGGTTGCTAAGCCGTCCGGATACTTAGCAGGTCCATACACAACAAGTCTATCCGGTGACCATGGCTTTTATGGTGTGAATCCTGCTCTTGGATTTGATTATGAGTTTTCGAAAGCGGTAGATATGTTTGGTGGCTATAGCCAAGCCATGCGTGCGCCAACAATTTTAGAGCTTTCGTGCGCAAATCCCTCGCAGCCATGTGCAACACCGACTGGGTTTAATGGTGACCCAGATTTGAAACCCGTGATTGCTCATACCTATGAACTAGGTTTCAGGGGAAAAACTGCTGGAAATTTTGCTTGGAACATAGCTGCATATGACACAAGACTGCAAGATGATATTCAGTACCTGTTGGCTTCTGCTACGAGTAGCTTGGGTTATTTTACAAACGTCGGGGAAACCGAAAGAAGAGGAATTGATTTAGGCATTAGCCAGAAATGGGATCATTTATTTCTTGCGATGAACTTCGGGTATGTCAATGCAGAATACAAATCTACTTTTATTGATACAAACGGAGATACTGTTGTAAGCGGAAACAAGATTCCTGGGATTTCTAACCAGAGTATAAAGTTCAGAGCGTCATATCAAATGACGTCATCCTTGCTTTTAGGCGCCAACTTTTTAGCTGCGAGTGGTCAGTTTGCCCATGGAGATGAAGCAAATAAAGATTCTAAAACTCCCGGATATTCTGTTCTCAACTTAGATTTCCACTACAAGTTGGCTGATGGTTGGAATTCAAGTTTGTTGATCAATAATGTGTTGAATCGCCAGTACTACACCTATGGTGCTGAGGGTTACAACATCTATGCCCAAACTGGAATTCAGGAGAAGTTTTTGACTCCAGCCGCACCCAGGTCCTTCTGGTTAAGTCTCACATACTCTTTCGGCGGTGAATCAGGAAAAGATAAATCTGAAAAGGGTTTTGATAAAAACTGATCCCTGAGAACCCCCCCCTCTGCTTCTTTCGGTGAGGGGGGCTTTCAGGGTTCCCCAAGAGCGTCGGAAGAGGTTATTTCTTGGCGAAGTAGGCACTCAGTTCAGCTGAGTCGACTGTGCCGTCTTTGTCGGCATCGATCGCGTCGAAGTTAGCTGCAATCTTCTTGAGGCCTTTCGCTTCAATTTTGTCTAGTGTGCCGTCGCTGTCTTTATCTTTCAACAAAGCGTTGAATACGGCGAGTTCAGTTGAATCAATGGTGCCGTCTTTATCTAAATCAATCGCGTCAAAGTTTTTTGAAATAATAGCGACAGAGGCAGCTTCTTTTCTGTCGATTGTGCCGTCTTTGTCGGAATCGGCTGCCTTGAGGTCAACCGCTGCAAAAGCGGTGACAGAACTTAACAGTGCAACAAATAAAACAGAGTGAACGAATTTCATGTGATCCTCTATATGAAAGAGTTTAAGGAAGAATGCAATGTTGCGACGCAATAATTCTAACAGGGTTCCCAAAAACGGAAAAAAACCCCGCTGTTTTAATGAAAAGACGCAATCTTAAAACCATCAGCTTGTGGATAATCTATGTTTGGCTTTATTCCTAAAATGGATCGATCAAACATGCGCTTATATAACCTTGCATTTATCCCCTTTGCTGCTTTTTTTGCCTTGAGTGTCAGCGCGGCGCCTTTTGCTTACGTATCCAATGAGCGCGCGGGCGTTTCGGTGATTGATCTAGATCAGATGGCAGTGGTGCGCGAGATCGATGTGGCAGGTCAGGGGCCCAGAGGGATTAGCGTCACCGCAGAGGGTGCATTTGTGGTGACCGCAAACAAAGGCACAAGTGATATCAGTGTGATGGATGCGCAGTCGGGTAAGCTGGTTAAGCGCGTAAATGTCGGTAAAAACGTTGAATTTGTGAGGATTGTCGGTGATCTTGCTTACATCACCTACGAACCCAGTGGTCCAGGTGCGCCGGTTGAAGCGGGTAAGCCCGAAGAACCCGCCGCTAAGCCTGCCAAAGCCGGTAACAAAGCGGAAAAAGAGGACGATGATGACCTCGTGCCCGCAGAAATTGCGGTGGTGGATATCAAGCAGGGCAAGGTGATTGCTTCAATGAAATCTGGCCGCGAAACCGAAGGTATTGAGTTTTCTGCTGACGGCAAGTTCATGCTCGTCGCCAATGAGGGTGAGAACACCGTCACGGTGTATGACCGTCAGTTGGGAAAAATTCTGCAAAAAATTGATGTGTCTTCGCAAGGCAGTCGCCCTCGAGGTATTAAAATTTCTCCTGATGGCAAAACCTATGCAGTGACCTTGGAGTTCTCCGATAAGGTGATTTTGATTGGTAGTAACTACAAAATGATTAAGTCCGCGGCAACCAAAAAATCACCGTATGGTGTGAGCTTCGATCCTGAAGGTAAGCGCCTGTTTGTGGCAGCTTCGCGCTCCAGTGTGATTCAGGTATTTGATGTGAATACCCTGGCTTTGCTGGGTGAAATCCCCGTGGGGCAACGCTGCTGGCATTTCTCATTTTCATCTGATGGGAAGAAGCTCATTGTGGCATGTGGAAAATCGGATTCATTAGTGATTGCCGATACCACCACGTATGCCGTTCTCAAAACGCTCACGGGCTTCAAAGGCCCCTGGGGTGTGGTCACCTATCCTCGTGCCCGCGGCAGTATTGATACACCTTAAATGCGTGCAGCAAGAACGGGATGGTCATTGAAGTGGCGCTTGTCGCTCCTTCTGACCTCTCTTTTTGTGTGCGTGTTTGCGATGGCCTTGACGGCTTATGTCGTCAGTGCGCGATATGAAATAGGAAGAGAGTCTCAAGCAGTAGCCAAACTCGCAGAGGCAATGTTAGGGATCGTGCCGCAATCTCATGAGATCCCCAAGGTGCCAATACAAGCCCTGAGACAACTCGATCATGCTCGCCACATTCGTGCATTGCGTTTAGGTGAGGCTGATCACTCACAGCCTCCCTATCCTGCATGGTTTCAGAATCTATTTGAAGACGGCAATAACCATTGGTCGCGTACGATTATGGTGACGGATGGGGGGATCCCTTTGTATCAAACAGTGCTCTATTCAACCCCTTCAGACGAACTGGCTGAGAAATGGAATGACGTGATGCATCTTGTCTCGTTTGCAGGGGTGTTGCTACTCATCCTGAACCTGGGTGCCTGGGCAATTGTATATTGGCAGTTGTATCCGCTGAAGGCGCTGAGCCGAGCTCTAGAAAGCCTGGGCTCTGGCGAGCGGGATGTAAAGGTGCGTTTGTCGAATGTAGAAGAAGTAGCGGGCGTGCAGCGCGGCTTTAATGAAATGGCGGATGCTTTAAAAGAAGCGGGTGATGGTAACCGCCGATTGACCCGTGAACTTCTGCGTGTTCAAGAAGAAGAACGTAAGGTCATCGCCCGCGAATTGCATGATGAGTTTGCTCAACAATTGACCGCGATTGATGCTGAATCAGCTGCACTCAAATATCTTGCACTAGAAAAACCTGCTGCTTTAGCGAGCGTAAATTCCATCCGTGAAGCAGCACACACCTTAATGCGGATGGTGCGAGGACGACTTGAACAATTGCGTCCCGAAATGTTGGATGAATTTGGAGTGGTCTCAGCGATTGAAGAACTCTGTGATCACTTTACGCAAACCCATCCAACATTAAATCTTTCAGTCGATCTCCCTTCTGAGCTATCGATGAGCGATGAGTTATCTATCGCCTTGTTTAGAATCCTTCAGGAGTCGCTCACGAACATTACCCGCCATGCGAATGCCACTCAAGTGGATGTCGGTGTTTATGTTCGAAAGGACGGTGAGCGTCGCTTCTTGGATCTGACCGTGGCCGATGATGGAACAGGCGTCAATCTGGAATCAGAGCCCCGCAAAGGGTTTGGCCTTTTGGGGATGAACGAACGCGTCAAGTCCTTGGGTGGCACGTTTAAACTAGCAGAAGGGATCGATGGTCGAGGGGTGGCGGTATCGGTAACCTTGCCGCTGACCCCAAAACAGGTGAACACCGGATGAATGAGATCAAAATTATTCTCGTGGATGATCATGAGGTTGTGCGAGGTGGAATACGACGGCTTCTGGAACAAGTGGATCGCTTTCAAGTAGTGGCAGAGGCGAGTTCGGGTGAAGAGGCGTATCACCTAATGGCAGAGATGAATCCCGATGTAGTGGTGATGGATATTTCGATGTCTGGGATGAGTGGGATAGAAACCATTCGAAAAATCCGCTTGCGTGGGGATCGAGTCAAACTCTTAATGTTTAGTGTGCATGAAAGTGCAAATGTGGTTCAAAGGGCTTTGGATGCCGGGGCGAATGGGTATTTAAGCAAAGCCAGTGCAGGGGATGAAATTGTAGATGCGGTGACTGCAATTTCAGCAGGCAAGCGCTATCTGGGCGCAGATGTCGCCAGAAAACTGGCCGATATGGTTTTGACTTACGAGCCTAGTTCTGCATCTGAAAAGCTGACCCGTCGTGAGTTTGAAGTGTTGCGCTTGTTCTCAGCAGGCAATTCCATTGAAGAACTCGCCACGGTATTACATATCAGTCCTAAAACGGTGGCGAATAGTCTGTCTTCCATTAAGAGCAAACTAGGCGTGCGCACCCAAGCCGAACTGATGCGCGTGGCGCTGGAGCGAGGAATAGATTCTTCTACAATTTAGGATATCGCAGGGTCCTTTTGGACTCCTGCTTGTTTTAAATAGCCCATCTTATGTAGCTGAAAATGAATGCTTTTGGCCCGGCAATGATTTCAGTGTGCTTTCTTTCATCAGCTTGGCTCATCTCTTTTTGAAGTGCTTTTGATGTATTAAACATAGGCAGGATGCCCCCCAATCCGGTAATATATCTGGCTGATTTTTTCATCCAGAACATGTAATAGGAGAAGTTGATGGATAAGGCCCTTTCCGGTATTCGGGTGCTTGATATGACGCACGTGCAAGCAGGCCCCACTGCATCCCAGTTGCTCGCTTGGTTAGGCGCAGATGTGATCAAGTTTGAGCCACCCACGGGCGATGTGACGCGCGGTCAGTTGCGCGATGTACCCGATGCAGACAGCCTGTACTTCACCATGCTGAACTGCAATAAGCGCTCGATCACCGTGAACATGAAAAAGCCTGAGGGTAAAGAAGTGTTCATGAAGCTTCTCGAGAAATGTGATGTGGTCATGGAAAACTTTGGCCCCGGCGTGCTGGATCGCTTAGGTTTCCCCTGGGAAAAAGTCCACGCCCTGAATCCTGCAGTGATCATGGCATCCATTAAAGGTTTTGGTTCAACGGGTCCTTACGCTGAATTTAAAGCTTATGAAAACGTTGCGCAGGCAATGGGTGGATCGATGAGTACTACCGGTTTTGATGACGGCCCTCCTTTAGTAACAGGGGCACAGATTGGGGATTCCGGAACGGGTTTGCATTTGGCAATTGGAATTTTAGCTGCGCTTCAGCATCGTAATCGTACAGGCCAAGGCCAATATGTAGAAGTCGCGATGATGGACTCCGTCATGAATTTGTGTCGCGTGAAATTCCGTGACCATCAGCGCTTAGAGCGTGGACCCATGCCTGAGTATTCGATTGATACCGAAGGCCGTCACGCTACACCACGCAGTGGCAATGACTCAGGTGGGGGACAATTAGGTAATGCAGTCAAATGCGCCCCTGGCGGTCCCAATGATTGGATCTATGTTGTGGTTCAAGAGGTGGTGTGGGAGGCATTAGCAACGCGCATAGGTGGTGAAGCCTTAGCTAAAGATGAGCGTTTCGCCACGATTGGTGAGCGCCGTAAAAATCAGGCGATCATGTGGGGAATGTTGAATGATTTTGGTTCTAAACATACCAAGCGTGAAATGATGGCGATCTTGAATGAGATTGATGTGCCATGCGGTCCCATTATGAGCACGGAAGATCTTGCGAATGATGAGCATGTGCGTGGTCGTGAAATGTACGTGGAGCTGGATCATCCCAAGCGGGGCAAATGGCACAACGTGGGCATGCCGATCAAGTTATCCAATTCTTCAGTGCAAATGGAACGCTCTCCACTTTTAGGCGAACATACCGACGATGTGTTGAGTAACGTGTTAGATATGTCAGCGGATGAAATCGCGCGATTGAAAGAAGCTGGGGCGTTCTCGCGTTAAACAAATATCAGGAATGCTGAAGATGGCATTGGGTGCGGTATAATTCTTTATCTCACCCGATGCCTTTTCCCATGACCAAATTTGTATTCGTAACCGGTGGCGTGGTTTCCTCTTTAGGGAAGGGCATCGCTGCCGCTTCTCTGGGCGCTATCCTTGAGTCCCGCGGCCTAACCGTCACCATGTTGAAGTTAGACCCCTACATCAATGTAGATCCGGGCACCATGTCCCCCTTTCAGCATGGCGAAGTGTTTGTTACGCATGATGGTGCTGAGACTGATCTCGACTTAGGTCATTACGAACGCTTCGTAAGTACTCGCATGCTCAAGCGCAATAATTTCACCACAGGTCAGGTTTACGAGACCGTCATCCGCAAAGAGCGCCGGGGTGATTATCTGGGTGGAACCGTGCAGGTGATCCCGCATATCACCGATGAAATCAAAAACTGTATTTTGTTGGGTGCTGGCGATGCGGATGTTGCCATCGTCGAAATTGGTGGAACCGTAGGAGATATTGAATCGCTGCCTTTCCTGGAAGCGATTCGTCAGATGAGTATTGAGATGCCGCGTGACCATACGTGCTTTGTGCATCTCACTTTAATTCCTTATCTACCATCAGCCGGAGAAATTAAAACCAAACCCACTCAACACTCGGTAAAAGAGTTACGAGGAATTGGTATTCAACCGGATGTGCTGTTGTGCCGCAGTGATCGAATGTTGCCTGAAGATGAGCGTAGAAAGATTGCGCTATTCACTAATGTGAATGTTCAGGCTGTGATCTCCGCAATTGATTCCAGCAGTATTTATAAAATCCCTGGTTTGTTGCATGAGCAGATGCTCGATGAAATTGTTTGCCATCGCCTAGGGATTTTGGCGCGTGCTGCTGACCTCACCCCCTGGAAGCGTTTAGTCGATGCGCTCGAGCACCCTTTGTTTCAAGTGAACATTGCTATTGTTGGGAAATACGTTGATCTCACCGAGTCTTACAAGTCTTTGAGTGAAGCGCTCACCCATGCAGGCATCCACACAAAATCTAAAGTTGTCATCCACTACATGGACTCCGAAAAAATCGATTCGGAAGGTTTTGGTGAATTGAAAGATATGGATGCCATTTTAGTACCAGGCGGATTTGGAAGGCGGGGCGTAGAGGGAAAGATCAAGGCTATTCAATTAGCCCGTGAAAACAATATTCCCTATCTTGGAATTTGTTTGGGCATGCAATTGGCCGTGATTGAATACGCGCGACATGTTGCGGGTCTTACTGGTGCGCACAGCACGGAATTCGATCCCAATACGTCTCATCCAGTCGTTGCTTTGATTACTGAGTTCCACTCAGCAGATGGGCAATTGGAGCAACGGGATGAAGCGTCTGATCTGGGTGGTACGATGCGTCTGGGCGGGCAATCCGTTCAATTGGCCGAGGGGTCATTGGCACGTAAAGTGTATGGTAATGCTGAAATTATTGAGCGCCACCGCCACCGCTATGAAGTCAATACGCAATACCATGAGCGCCTGAAAAAAGCAGGGCTCTCAATATCGGGTTTATCAGCGCAAGATGGTTTATGTGAAATGATTGAGCTTCCCGGTCATCCTTGGTTTATGGCCAGCCAATTTCACCCTGAATTCACCTCTACCCCACGTAATGGTCACCCCCTCTTTAAGGCCTACATTGAGGCGGCCCTGGTGCGCGCTAAGTCTCGTAATGGTGCGCAGGCCACCACACTGACTTCGGTGGCATAAGCATGAAGGTAGCCGGGTTTTCAATAGGGCTGGCGCATCCTATTTTTTTGATTGCAGGTCCGTGCGTGATTGAATCTCGTCAGATGGCTTTTGATACGGCGGGTGAACTTAAAGAAATTACACAGGCGCTGGGTATCCCTTTTATCTACAAGTCTTCTTATGACAAGGCAAACCGAAGTTCAGGGCAATCTTTTCGTGGCCCCGGTATGGACTCTGGTTTAGAGATATTGGCCGATGTGCGTCGAGAATTGAATGTTCCCGTTCTCACAGATGTGCACGACAAAGACGATGTGGCCGCAGTAGCCGCTGTAGTAGATATGCTGCAAACCCCCGCGTTTTTGTGCCGTCAAACAGACTTCATTGAGGCTGTGGCCTCAGCCGGTAAACCCGTCAATATTAAAAAAGGTCAGTTTCTCGCCCCCGGTGATATGAAGCATGTAGTGAATAAAGCCAGAGCTGCAAGCGGCACTGACAATATCTTGGTTTGCGAGCGGGGCGCTTCATTTGGGTATAACAATCTCGTTTCAGACATGCGCTCCCTAGCCATCATGCGGGAAACAGGATGCCCAGTCGTATTTGATGCTACGCACTCTGTACAGTTACCGGGGGGGCAAGGCACGGTGAGCGGTGGACAAAGAGAATTTGTGCCCGTCCTAGCAAGGGCTGCAGTTGCAGTGGGTATCGCAGGTATTTTTATGGAAACACACCCCAATCCTGAGCTGGCGATGTCGGATGGACCTAACGCATGGCCGCTTCCCCGCATGCGAGCACTACTTGAAACCCTTATTGAAATTGATGGTTTGGTTAAGAGAAACGGATTGATCGAGCAAGAACTCATGTCATCATAAGGTGAATGATTGACAACAAGATCTGAGGAGAGCTTTTAAAATGAGTGCGATTGTAGATATTCATGCCCGTGAAATTTTAGATTCCCGTGGCAACCCTACTGTTGAAGCTGACGTGCTTACTGAAACTGGAGCACGCGGTCGGGCTGCTGTTCCTTCCGGTGCCTCTACCGGAACCCGTGAGGCCATTGAATTACGCGATGGTGATCCTGCTCGGTATTTGGGTAAAGGTGTTGAAAAGGCGGTGGATTATGTGAACACCGAAATCTGCGAGGCTTTGATTGGATTAGAGGTTTCGGAACAGGCCTTTCTAGATCACACCATGATTCAACTGGATGGCACCGACAATAAATCGCGTCTGGGTGCTAATGCGATTCTTGCCGTTTCATGTGCGGTAGCGAAGGCTGCTGCTGAAGAAGCGGATTTACCTTTGTACCGTTATCTCGGAGGTGCGGCTGCAGTGGATATGCCTGTCCCCATGATGAACGTGATCAATGGTGGCGCGCATGCCAATAATGGACTTGATATTCAGGAGTTCATGATCGTTCCTGTGGGGGCAGAAAATTTCCGCGAAGCCATGCGTTGTGGTGCTGAGATTTTTCATGCTCTGAAAAAGCTCATTGACAGTAAAGGGATGCCAACTACCGTGGGCGATGAAGGCGGGTTTGCGCCTCGCTTGCCCAATAATGAAGCTGCTCTTGGGCTGATTATGGAAGCGATAGAGAAAGCGGGTTATCGTCCCGGCGAGCAAGTTGCGCTAGGTTTGGATTGTGCTGCTTCAGAGTTTTACAAAGAGGGTAAATACCAATTGCATGCTGAGGGGCGTAGCCTCGATGCCGCAGGCATTACCGACATGCTGGCAGCTTGGGTTTCTAAGTACCCTATTGTGACCATTGAAGACGCGATGTCTGAGGCAGACTGGGCGGGTTGGAAACACCTCACTTCTGCACTTGGCAACAAAGTTCAGTTGGTGGGTGATGATGTGTTTGTTACCAACACTAAGATTTTGGCGGAAGGTATTGCCCAAGGTGTGGCGAATTCTATCCTCATCAAAATCAATCAGATTGGTTCACTCTCGGAAACCTTTGCTGCTATTGAAATGGCGAAACGGGCCGGTTATACCTGTGTGATTTCTCACCGCTCAGGCGAAACAGAAGACAGCATCATTGCCGATATTGCCGTGGCCACGAATGCCATGCAGATCAAGACGGGTTCTTTATCCCGCTCGGATCGATTGGCTAAATACAATCAGTTGCTCCGTATTGAAGAGGCGCTCGGCCCTGTTGCGCGATATCCTGGCAGAGGAGCTTATTATCAATTGGGTCGTCACGGCTAAAATGTCACAGAACTGGCATA
>CAIVHB010000166.1 GCA_903905585.1 uncultured Ferrovum sp.
CAACGTGAAGAAATTCCAATATATTTGGTCTGCTATAACAGTTCGTGTCTTTGCTTTGTTGGTGCTCGCGCTGACAAGTTATTCTATTCAAGCTGCAAGCTCAGAGGATCTGAATCGAGATGCTGAACAGGCTCTAAATTTGCTGTATAAAACAAACCCTACTGCTGCCACTATCAGCAAGCAATCTAAGGCGAAGCTGGTATTCCCAAAGATCATAAAAGCAGGCCTGATATTTGGAGGTGCATATGGAGAAGGAGTATTGCTTCATGGAACAAATCATCATGAATACTTCAACTCGGTATCTGCCTCTTGGGGATGGCAAGTAGGGGCCGAGTCATTTGGCTATGTAGTGTTTCTCATGAACGATAAGGCCATAAACTATTTATCCACTTCCCATGGTTGGGAAATAGGGGTGGGGCCTTCTATTGTTATGGTCAACGATGGTGTGGGAAAAAACTTCTCTACTTCAACCCTTAAAGAGGATGCCTATGCTTTTATTTTTGATCAGCAGGGCTTGATGCTCAGTCTCAGTCTTGAGGGTACAAAGATCAGTCCTATTAAACGGTAGGACTGGGGTTTGGCGTGCAGAGATGGGCAGGACTAATGACTGGAGTATCAAATGAATACTAAAGACATTCGCACCTCTACGGATCCAGATTTGGCAGGCTCATACGCTGCCATGGAACGAGCAGCTCGTGCAGCTACGTAACTTGATGCTAGGATCATTGGTTCCAGGGGTTAAGCAGGTCGACTCCGCAACTTTCGTAATCGCTGGTGTTGCGCGTGGCGACACTCGCGCCATGCGCGCGGGCAATCGCAGCAATCTGGCAATCAAACTGGCTGATGGGTCGCCCCAGAGCTCGCCGCTCGGCGGCAATGGCAGCGTAGGCACTGGCAGCCGGGCGGTCAAAAGGCAGGATCCGATCCCGGAAATCCTCTTCCAGAATGCCCTCAATTGCGCGGGTCAGCGCCGTACGACGCTTACCAGAAGGCAAGATCGCCACCCCATGGCGCAATTCGGCTTCGCCAATCGTCGTGAAATACAGGTTTGCACCATCCTGATCGGCCAACCAAGTCTCAACCTGCTTGGCGGGCGCAGGCCGAAACAGCTCTGAGATCACATTGGTGTCGATGATGATCATCCGCGCCCTTTACCAAGCTGCTTGGGTTGACGCATGGGCTCCCGCACAGGCAAGTCCAGATCAATCCGGTCTCCGGGAGGAATTCGTGCGCGAATGGAAGCGGCAAGGTTGCGCGGGGGGGCACTCTCAGCCATCACTCGGCGCAGGATATCCCTTGCCTCCTCTTCCATCGAATGGCCTCGCTCGGCCGCACGCACTCTCAGGCGCTGTTTGATGTCATCATCAAGATTGCGAATCGTGATGCTTGCCATGGCAGTTACTTCCGAAACAGGTTAAGTCCAATTGTAATCGATGATTGCAGTGCAATCAATGAGGTGCCCTTTGGTAATCTTCGTTGTGAGCCAATGGCCAGGGAACGGGTGTATTTGTAGTCTTCCCATGAAGATTTTGATCGGATCCATGATGATCAATTGTTTGCAGCCTATTAAGCGCTTATTGCTAACTGAGCGATATACCCAGAACGATTCTCACCTGCCGATTTTGCCTTGGCATCTAACCTAGCCAATACTCTTTTTGGTAAGGAGATATTCACTCTCTCGATATCATCAGACAATAGGGATGGGTCAATCTCCGCAATAGCCCAAATACAACCCTTGAACTCTTTTTTCTTTTGTAAGACGGTAATCGAGCTAGGCTTAGGTACGTCTTTGCTGTCATCTAATGCGCACTCAATCCACAGCTCAATCGCTTCTTTGGCATTATCAATCGCCTCATCAATTCCGCTATCGGCAGCAGAAAAGCAACCAGGTAAGTCGGGCACAACTACTCCCCATGCGCTCTTACTAGAACCGGGTTCTATTGCAATTGGATATTTCATAAGTCCCCTTTCATTTAAGTCCTGCTTGTTTGAGTAGGTTTAGAACTATTCCAGTTCCCAAGTCCTTTTTAGGATGCGGGACGGTGATATGACCCGATTTAGTGGGGTGAGTAAAAAATATGGTGCGAACCTTTTGAACCACGCAACACCCACTCATCCGAACTTAATATCTTGATGAGCTCTTTACTATTCATTCTGGTATTATACACACCATACACACAAATGAGGGGGTTAATCCAATATCCCAGAAGGGATTGTTGTAGAAAATACATCCTCAGCGACCGCTGTTCCCTGAAATATAAAATAGTAAAACCCTAGGCTATCTGGCGAGTCGTTACGCGCAATGAGGCCTTACAAATTAACTTGCATGAAGTAATAGCATCTTATATATAATACTAAAAATAATACTATTTAGGGGTTTATTATGAGTGCCGTTGTCGCGAATGACTTAAAGACCAAGGGTATTAAAGCCATTGAAGATGCTTTACAGGGACAGCTTGAGGCGCCGGTATCGGTGCGCGGGAAAGTAAAGTATGTGGTGATGAGTCAAGAGCAGTACCAATATTTGCGTGAGTGTGAGCTTGAGGCTGCACTTGCCGAATCCAAAACCGATTTAGCGGGTGGGCGCTTTGTTAAAGAAACTGTGGCTCAGCATCTCGAGCGTTTAAAGCAAATCAACCATTCCGCGCAATGACTTGGCAGTTAATTTTTACTGAGCAATACATCCGGCGCGCCGCTAAGTTTCTGAAGCGCCACCCAGATGTGGAAACGCAATACGCCAAAACATTGGAGTTACTACAACTCAATCCACACCACCCCTCTCTTCGTCTTCATGGTCTGTCCGGGAGGCTTGATGGACTGCAAAGTATTTCCATCAATCTGAAATACCGTGTCACCATTGAAATGATTATTGCTGAGAATGAGATTGTTTTAATTAATGTGGGTGATCACGACGCAGTGTATTGATTGAATGGCCCAAGTCAGTTGAAGGCATCAATCTGAAATGCCGATGGCCATTACATGGAGATTGGATACGCCTCTGCCTGGAGATTTGTTCAGCAGTTTTGCAGCAGCAGTTGCTTAAGTAAGTACATTTTGTAAAGTTTAGGGCCAGCGACCTACGCCACGCTGCAAAGCCGTCATCTCAATTGCAGATGACATTTGGCCGGACGAGATCCGCCTGCTACCCGATATGACCAAGGGCAGGCACGCCCGCACAGTTTTCGTCAACATCAAGCTGCGCGAAGAATTGAAAGCCTATGCAGCACAAGCCAAATGTATAGATCGCAGCTACCCATTCTTTGCAAGCCAAAAAAGCATCAAGGCAGGCTTTAACGCGAACAGTTTGGCCCAGACCTTTGCCCTGCTTTACGAAGGCGCTGGTCTTGAGGGTGCCAGCAGTCACAGCGGACGTAGAACGTTCTTAACAAACCTTGCCAACAAAGGAACAGCGATACACATTTTAAAAACGCTTGCTGGTCACCGCAGCATCAGCACTACCGCTGCGTATCTTTATAGCAGCCCGAGTCAGTTAAAGGCAGCAGTCGAGCTGGTCTAAGACTAATTAGCTTTAGTTAATTTGAAAGAAACTTCGTATCGGTAGAAAGAGATATCCGG
>CAIVHB010000167.1 GCA_903905585.1 uncultured Ferrovum sp.
CTCACCAGCCTCGTTAATAATGCAAGTTCCTGACCCACAACACCGTGTATCAATAGCAGCCATTTTTCTTGTGCCCTTGGTTTATGAAGAGGTTTAAATAAACTTTAGTATGACCCAATTACAAAAGCTCACCCTTTTCTATGACGCTTCCTGCCCTTTGTGTGAAGCGGAGATCACCTATTTATCACGAAGAAATCAATTAGGTTTACTTGCTTTTATTGATATTCACTCAACCCATTTTGACCCTGAACAGTCTGGAGTATCGTGACAGCAAGCAATGGACGCGATGTACGGACAATATGAGGATGGCACCCTGATTAAAGGGGTTGAGGTCTTCGCACAAAGCTATAGCAGAGCCAACATGAAAGTACTTGCATGGGTCTTCAGCAGGAAAACACTGCGCCCCCTCCTCAACTTATCCTATTATTTCTTTGCACGAAACCGTCATACGATCTCAAAACTGATCGGGCCCACTGCCCGAAAATTAGTGGGGTAAATTGAATAGGCGCACAAAGCCCTCTCATGGATGACGCACTATTCACATCGTTTAAGCCACACTCAACGCAATCAAAGCGACGGTGGTTAGTTGGATTCGCAAGGGGATAAACCATTGAGGGAATGAGATTGCATGACTCATTCTCCAATCTTGTACTAACTGAGCAATGAAACCCACACACAAGACCCAAGGTGTGATGGCCGGGCAACCTATACTGATGGCAACCCATGCAATTAAGGCAGGGCAAACACTCCAAATATAGCTGAGCGTTTGATCACGTTCTGATAGATCCTTTGCAAACATAGCAAAAGCCCAATGAAGCGCCCCCACAAAAGAAAGAATCACCGCGCCATAGTTCCACAACAGGCTTTGCCAAATCTCAACATGGTCCGGATTGAGATAGACCAAAACCGCCGGCACAAAAAACGGGATTGTTCCGCCAAAGCCCAGTAATAAAATCGTGATGGGGTGATTTTGGTTAAATATCCGATAAAATTCATCGGCGACAAAGAAAGTTGTAGGGGTGTGTTTCTTCAATTGCCCAAGATTTCTATCTGCTTATAGAAACTTTTTGATATAAATAGTATCTGTAGTAAGTTCTTTATTTCTGCTTTTCAACCTCTTTCAGGAATCATAACCATGCGTTCAAATCTTCCCCGTCGTTCCTTTTTAATGAGCCTTGTTGCCTCTGGTGCGGCTCTATTCACCATGGCCAATGCCTTCGCAGCAAAAGTTGAGGCCAATGACCCCCAAGCACTTGCTCTGGGTTATGTTCCCGAAGCCTCCAAAGCGGATGCTAAGAAATTTCCCAAATATGCTGCTGGCCAAAAGTGCGCTTCTTGCCAACTCTACCAAGGTGGTGCAGCGGATCACGGCGGGTGTGCTTTGTTTGCTGGTAAAGAGGTGATGGCAGCAGGATGGTGCAGCGCTTATCAGAAAAAAGCGGGCTAAGTGATAGTGCCTAGTTTCGGCTGAGTACTTAGGTTTTAATGCCTAGGCACGTATAAAAAAGCACTTGCGCCACTGGCCAAGTGCTTTTTTTTGGTGGGTTACACGCACATTTCTTTTTTACAAATACCCTTCGCTGAGTGAATGCATACCGTGAGGATAAAAAGATATTTCATTTTCAATTGCTGCCCGTCAACGCCAGCATGACGCTGCTTTATTATCTTACTCATTTAGTTTTGGCTTTGGCATTGGGTTTCGCCTCACCCACAAGGGCTGAATCTGAACCCCATACTATTGATGAGTCAGCGTCCTCCATTTTTGACCTCCTCAAGGGCAAACCCCTTTCGATGGAGACGCTTGTAAGTATGATGCGGGCGCAGGACATCGTTCTCCTAGGAGAACGGCATGATCATCCCGCCCATCACCTCGCTAGGGCCCAGTTAATTCAATCTTTAGCTTGCGCAAAATGTAGCATCATTGCTGAACATTTGCCGGCAGGACATCAAGTCCTATTTTCTGACTCTTTATTGGGCGCTCTAGAATCAGCAGGTTTTGATGCTAAGGGTTGGAATTGGCCTTTGCACGAACCCCTTTTTAGGGCGATCCAGTTACAAAATATCACTCTACTTGGCGGTAACATTTCTCATACGCTGACTTCGGATATTTTTAGGCGCGGCAAAGACGCAATCCCTATTGATCTTCTTAAAGAATATAACTCAAGCCCACTCTCTGATATTTCCAGGAAAAAACTGGATCAAGATCTTAAAGATGGACATTGCGGTCAATTATCAGATCAATTTTTGCCCCCTATGAGGCTCATCCAACGAATAAAAGACGCCTCATTCGCCCAATTACTAGCCGATCACACCCCCTCGCTTTTCATAGCAGGGAATGGCCATGTAAGAAAAGATTATGGAGTACCACAGATCTTAGCTGCGATCGCTCCCCATCTAAAAATACTAAGTATCGGTTTCATCGAGCAAGACGATTGGACCCCCGAATCACAGCACATTTTGGGTGATCTGTATGATGTGGTGTGGATAAGCAAAAACAATCCAAGATCAGATCCTTGCAAAGACTTCTCGGCGCCACACCTTAAAAATTAAAATACCTAAAATCTAAATGATCGGTTTATACGACGATTGTTAGATCATTCGTTCAACTACACCTTCTAACCCTACCCTCCCACATTATGCGTGAACGTATTTATATCGTTGTATTGACCATGCTGGTTGGCGCCCAAGCTGCCGTGGGCTATCTTGTGGCCCCCACTTTGTTTGATGTCATATCCGATCGAAGTTATGCCGGTTCGATTGCCGGTGCAATTTTTGAACGAATGGGTTGGTTAAGCTTAGTGGGCTTGCTGATGCTCTTAGGCTTGCGCTGGAAATTAGACAAAACATTGATCGCTCGCGCCAAATGGGACTCTGCAATCATTCTAGCGATGCTAGGACTCACTGCTTTAGGACATTTTCTCATTCGTCCTTGGATTGCACATGTGCGGGCAACCATTCAGCAGTCAGGTGGTTTTGAAACGTGTGATCCTGCTATGCGCGCACAATTTGGCTTATTGCATGGCACTTCAAGTTTGATTTTTTTATTGGTCTTTATTTTGGGTTTAAGTTTGATTTTTCGTCTTAGACTAAAACCATAAAATCCAGACCCCTTACCTTTCACACATGAAAAAGGGAGTGAGAACACTCCCTTGATCAAGTGCGAGTCGCTGATTTACCGTGACTTCAGCGATCAGGTTTTAAAGTACCTGAAAAATAACTCGCCTAGCTCACCCACTACAATTTAAACCGCGCGACTAACTCATCAAGCTTTGAAGCTAAACCTTTCAGACTGACTGTCGTTTTTTCAATTTCGTCAGTTTCAGTAGAATTTTGCTCAGCCATGGCAGCTATACGCTCAACGTTGTTGACCACATGTTGAGTGGCGACATTCTGCTCTTGTAAGGCATGCGTAATTTCAGCAACTGCTGCTAAAACATGGGATGCCCCCTCACGAATATCTGCCATAGAAGCTCCTGCTTGCTGAGCAAGTTCAACACCACCTTTAACCCGATCGCTTCCGTCACGCATACTCTCTACTGCAGTCTCAGTACCACTTTGAATGCTACTAATCATCGTGCTAATTTCTCGGGTAGATTGTGATGTGCGCTCTGCAAGTTTGCGCACCTCATCGGCTACAACAGCGAAACCCCTACCTTGCTCTCCAGCCCGAGCGGCCTCAATAGCAGCATTGAGTGCGAGTAGATTTGTTTGATCAGCAATTTCCTTGATCACGTTCACGATGCTAGAGATTTGGTGCGACTGTTCGCCCAATGTTTGAACGTGTTGGGCAGAGTCCTTTACTGAATCGGCTACCTTAGTCATTTCCGTGGCAGCTTCTTCTACGATTAACAGCCCCCGATTCGATGACTCGCCTGCCCGCTCGGCTATTTTGTTGGCATCGCGCGCATTACTAGCCACCTGCTCAATACTTGAATTGACTTCCTCCATCGACGCAGCCATGTTGGCTGACGCCTCTGATTGATCTCGAGAGCTAGTAGCCACTAAAGAGGCCGAATGTGCAAGATGTTCAGTCAAATTCGATACTGCATTGGCACTTGCCACTACGTCCTTAATGAGACTTTGAAAGCTTTCAACCATACTATTGAAGGAGTGGCCAATGTCATTAATTTCGTTTTTACCTTTAATCAAAACTCTTCTAGAAAGATCATTAGAAGTTTCAATTGATAAAATGACATCGCGAATTCGGTCAATTGGTCCCGTGATATTTCGGATGATTAAAAATAGCAGGGCTGCAATCGCAGCAGATATGCCTAAAGAGATTGTCCCAAGCTCTATCGCATTTGAGTAAAAGACCTGATCCACATCGTCGATATAGATGCCAGACCCAATGACCCAACCCCATGGCTGATAACCAATTACATAGGCAACCTTACGAACTGATTCTGATGATCCAGGCTTGGGCCATAGGTACTCAACAAAACCAGCACCATTTGCCTTAACCACGTTTACATACTCTACAAAGATATTTTTGCCACCCGCTTCTTTGACCTCAGATACGTTTTTACCGACACGCTGGAGTGTAATAGGATGCATCAGGAGTGTTGGGGTCATATCGTTGACCCAAAAATATTCCTTTTTGTTGTAGCGAAGTTCCTTTAAAACACTCAGTGCAGCGGCCTGGGCATCGGCCTCTGACATCTCGCCCTTCACTTGCAAATCGTGATAATGGGAAACAATACCCGCGGCGACTTCGACCAAGTTTCGAGTATTTGATTTGCGATCTTCGAGAAGACTTTCTTTATCAGAAAATAATGAGATGGAACAAATTGTGGCCATGCCGACTAAAGCGACAATAAGTATGAAAACTAATTTGCTCTTGATCGTATTGAGAAACACATCAGTCCCTTAAGAAAAATTTCAACTATTGACAAGTATATTATCGATTGATTGCTGTGAGGAGATTCATTCACCAACTATTTTTGACCAAAAAAAAGGGCATGAAAATGCATCGAATTCACAACAAAATAGGTATTCTATTAAATTGGAGTTGATCATACTTCATGTAGATTGCGAAAAGATTTCGTCATCATACTTTCACAGTATCCTCTGGGTTTTTAAAGCTTCTTGGGATACCTCTCGTAATACGCATTCAGAGCAAATGAAAAGAGGATGGAGAACTGCTCCTCTTTTGACATATGAATCAGATCAAATCCATCCCATTTTAAGATAGATAAGCATCGTTGGCACACCGTTAAGCGCTGAGAAAACTGAGTCGTGTGATCGCCAATCCAATTCATCACAAAGTGATCGTCTTCTTGTTGAGTGACTGCATAGCGATACAAACGCTTGTTATCTTTCATTGCTGCCACGGTGGGACAGAACGCAACGTGAAAAGCCGGAAGAGTTTGCTCATCTCTCACTAAGCCGTGATCACGTATGTAAATAGCAACGCGATAACCTTTAAAGCTAAGGGTATCGTCATTTTCTACCTTGACCAAATCCAAGTCAGAAAGCGCTATGCCCTCTTCTGCTAAGACTGAAAGTTCAATCGCGCTCAGCAATTCAGGGATTTCAAGGCGTGTAAATTTGGGAACCAGTCGCGCCCCCATTCTTAAACGTAATTCTGTCAGAGTGGGATCATCTAAAAAATCGAGAAGCTTCACTTCAATGCGCGATCTGTTTCAGTGATCGATTCTGCAATCTTTGCAAGACGCTCTTCTGAGTTGGTCACGATACGAAACTCCACTCGTTGTGATGCCGTCTCATCAATCGGATTACTTTCTAAGCCCCCAATATGAATCGGATGCGATGAAGATAAGCCGTTTGCAGTAATGACCTGACGAAGCCAATCAATTTGCGCGCGCGCATCGGAGTTACTCAACACATACTCTAAGGTTGCTCTGGTTCTTTCCTGTGAAAGCTTCATATTTTTAAAGTAAGCCTCTTCGGTGCTAGCCGCTCCTTTAGTCCACCTAGGGGAGGTATGCCCTTCGATTCTTACCTCTTTAATGCTAGATTTAAATTTTTCACTATTCAGTACCTTCAGATATTTAGGGATGAATTCGTCTAGGATAAGCTTGAATTCTGGTTTTAGAGTTGCTTGACCCGTATCAAATAAAACTTCAGGATTTTTAAATTTAAGCGTCATATCACCCAGAAGTTCAGCGTCCCACTGTTTGAGCTTTTCAGAGAACTCCGTTTGCAAAGCTTTTTTTAATGCCTGCCGCGTCGTTTCGTATTCCTGCACAAGAAGAGTAGTGGTTTGCTGAACCATAACCATATAAGAAATGGCGACCAACATAAAAACAAGCATTAATCCTGTCATCATGTCAGCCATGGGGATCCAGTAACTCTGGCCTTCTGCGTATTCTTCATCCATCTTCAAAGCCCTTTGCTGATTTGAACCACTTCTCTGAGCTTGTCTGTTAAGGGAGCATAATCTTCCACAAACTTGGCACTGAGCGAAGCCAGTTGCCGCGATAAGGTTTCTAATGCAGTGTTGAGTTCTTTCTCAAGGGATTCATCCAGTGAAGCAACACCCTGTTTAAGAATATCCATATTTTGGTTCAAGGCTTCGGTCGTCTGCTGTTGATTCTCTTTATTAGATTGGGTGAGCAGATCGTTCATGTCTTTCTGCGTCTGTTTTATATTCTCTCCAAGCGATTGAATGGTGTCGCCTATCGAAGTATGGGTCTGACCAATGGTTTCTTTTAAGATCTGGCCCAAGTTTAAAATCGCAGTGCGCAAATCTTCGCTACTTTGAATATGAATGTCTTTCATTTGCTGTGTCACTGACGATGCTTCAACGGTCACCTGCATCATCCCGCTTCTCACGGCCTCTAGCATCTCTGTAGATTTTGTAGAGAACTCAGGTGTGACCTCCGCAAGTTTGGAAAACAGTTCACTTAAACCTTTTTGTTGATCCACCAATAAGGTGCGATTGTTTTCTAGAAACTCAATTTGAGTTCTAAGATCCTGAGTGATTTGCGAGAAAGTATTGGCTTTGTCTACAAATACTTCTAATGCATACACTGCTTTCAACATATTGGATGCCGCAGACTCTTGTGCATTCTTGATGATTTCAAGTTCATCTTTATATTTTGTTTGCCACATCACAAGCTTGCCTACAGAGGTATTCAGCTTTTTAAAGTTATCGCCAAATTGCTCATGGAGCTTGCTATTGAAATCGTGAATCACGTTTTTCAAAGCTTCAATCATGGCTTTTTGAGTGTTATCCACCATGTGCGAAGCAAAGTTTTTAAACTCTCGAATATATTCTTCACCCTGATCTTTTTGTTCTTGTCTGAGTAACTTCATTTGGGTGAGCAGCGTTCCTTGCTCAGTGCCAACCAAACCCAGTCTGAGCGCCTCTATTGCTTCAATCAGCTCAGCAACGGGCACAAGACTCATCGCACCCGATACATTAAGCGTTTCACGCTTAGCCAACTTTCGAAAGCGTTGTGCAGTCCTTAAAACGAGCGCGCTCCCTACCCCAAATAAGGATGAAATAAAAGCGGTTCTAATGGCCCCAAGTAAAACCGGCATGCTGCTGATGAGATCATTGGGATTAAGATTCCAAAGGGCTAAAACAACACCCAAAAAACAGCCAAAAATACCCAAGGTAGTGAGTATTTCTGCCCCATAACTGATGGCAAAACGATCAAACCTGTATAAGAAAAAAGTGAGCGATCCTAAGATACAGCTCACTACAACCAAATCAACGAGAGACTGTGCATTCATATTCAATAGCCTTTATTACTTGCATACACTCTGAATAATCGAAAGCGCTTGGATCAACCGAGAGCGTTGCGTTCCAAAATTTAATCTTACAAATTCGGACTGTCCAAACTGGCTACCCGGCGAAGTGGCCAAGCCTGCATCCAATAAAATCTGATGGGGGTTGGAATGTAATAATTTTGAGCAATCTATCCATGCAAGATAACTCCCTTCTAAATTACTCAGCGAGAGGGATTCCATCCCCCTTAAATTGGATTCAATCAGATCTCTGTTACCTCTTAGGTATCGCAGAAGTTCCCGTCTCCAGGGCTCACCCTCTTTCAAGGCAGCTTGCGTAGCCGTGTAAGCCAATGCAGAAGGTCCTGTGATTGTTTGATAAAGGCCGGTCTGCATGGCTTTACGTAATGCGGGGTTTTCAGCAACGGCCCAAGCCAAACCTATTCCTGGAATATTAAAAGTCTTATTCACTGACATTAAAGTCACCGTTCTGTCTGAGATGGATTAAGCATATGAGTTGAATGAAGGATAGGATCTTAGGCTGCGCGACATAATTTCAGTCATAGTTTGAACTATAAGCGTTAAGAATGTTCTGTTTAAAAATGAAAAAGGGTCTGAACAACTCCTTTCTACAAGTACTGAAGCAAATTTAAGGAATACACAATGAAAGCAAGCTGGAATAACGTAGTCATCGCAGAGTCTGATGTAACCGAAGTCGTTGAAGGAAAACATTATTTCCCCATCAGTGCATTAAATATGAACTACTTCAAAAAGTCAGACACAACAACTGTCTGCTCTTGGAAAGGAACGGCAAATTATTACACCGTCGAAGTGAATGGCAAATCTAACCCCGATGCAGCTTGGTACTACGCTGATCCTAAATCAGCTGCCAAGAACATCGCTGGTTATGTGGCTTTCTGGAAAGGTGTTGAGGTGAAATAAGCTTTGCAAGTTGTTTGGTTCAAACGTGATTTAAGAGTCTTTGATCATGCTCCCTTAGCCTCTGCGCTGAGGCAGGGAGCGGTTCTGCCCTTGGTGATCGATGAAGCCTCAATATTGTTCGCCCAAGACCAATCACTTCAGCATGGGCAATTTCGTGAAGAGTGTCTCGAAGAACTCAGGCGTGAATTACTCAAAATCGGAGCGATTCTGCATCGGGAGTGTGGAGAAGCGGTCCAAGTACTAGAAAAAATATGGACCACCCGGAAGTTCAGCCATCTTTGGAGCCATGAAGAAACAGGAAATGCGCTCACCTATCGACGCGATTTAGCAGTGAGAGCATGGTGTAAAACACGCAAGGTCGAATGGATAGAATACCGGCAGTTTGGAGTCATTCGCAGACTCAAAAGCAGAGATGGTTGGTCAAACCAATGGGATATGCTGATGCGTTCACCCTGTATTTCCCCAATCCAACGTTTATCCGGAGTCGTTTTACCCAAATCCATTTATTCCGATGCGCATCCTTTCAAAAATTTTTCTGATGCATCCAAATGGACTTCACAGACACCCAAACGGTTTTCAGAAATTAAGGACAAACCGCAAAGGCAGCGAGGGGGGCGCAAAGCAGCTCTGATGTTACTCTCCAGCTTTTTAGAGGGACGTGGCGCCAATTATTCTAAAGGGATGTCCAGCCCCCTATCTGCTGAAATGGTCTGCTCACGTCTGAGCCCGCATCTCTCGCAGGGCACGGTTTCAATCAGAGAAATCGTACATGCGCTTCAGGAAAAACGCGTAGAAATCGATACCCTCCCCATTCACCTCAAACCTAAAGGGATGGCGGGAGCCATGCGCGCATTCGAAAGCCGACTCTATTGGCATTGCCATTTCATTCAAAAACTTGAGAGCCAGCCTAGTATTGAATTTGAAAATATTCATCGTGGCTTTGATGGTATGCGTGAAACGCAGTTTGATGCATCACGATTTCAGGCATGGAGTAAAGGTGAAACAGGCTACCCCATGATCGATGCTTGCATGCGCATGTTGGCACAAACAGGTTGGATCAACTTCAGGATGCGGGCCATGCTCGCTTCCTTCTCTGCTTACCAGCTCTGGCTTCACTGGCGAGAGCCTGCACTGCATTTAGCACGAGAATTTTTGGATTATGAACCTGGCATTCACTATTCTCAAATTCAAATGCAAAGTGGTGTAACAGGAATCAACACGCCACGGATGTATAACCCAGTTAAGCAAGCGCGTGATCAAGACCCTGATGGTATGTTTGTGAAACGTTGGATACCCGAATTGCAGTCGGTTCCTCATGATTGGATTTTTGAACCTTGGTTAATGCCGCCTAGCCTTCAAAACCGTTTTGGCTTGGTGCTGGATAAGGATTATCCAAGCCCCATCGTAGATCATGAAGTGGCTGCACGTGAGGCTAAGCAACGTTTAAGCTTATTTAGACAGGCAACTGACTTTCGCTCTACTGCAAAAAAAGTGTTGTCTCGACACGGGAGTCGCCAATCAAATGATCGCAATGTGACAGAGAGAAAGAAAAAAACACCCTCTACCACTTCGTCCAAAGCAATATCTAAACGGGACACTCAAGGCACTTTCGATTTTGGCTAACTCTAAAAGTACTTCAAAACTCATCTTGATCCTGGGTGATCAACTCAGTCTAGGTTCTCCCTGCCTTAAAGAAATCAATACAGCTCAAGATCGTGTGTTGATGATTGAAGCAGCGGAAGAATCCACAACGGTCTGGTCCAGCAAGCAACGCATCGTAGTATTCCTCTCAGCGATGCGACATTTTTCAGAGAAGCTTAAAACGCTAGGTTTTCCGGTTGAATATTTATCACTCCAAAACCCCTTGTATGCGGGAGATCGCATCGTTGAACGCCTAGAATCCTTCATCGTATCTTTTCATCCCGCCAAGGTACTGATGCTTGAAGCAGGTGAATGGCGATTGGGCCAAGAGATTTCTGCTCTTTGTAAGAAACACGATCTTCCTTTGAGTGTGATCGAGGATTCACATTTTTTATGTTCGCATCAAGACTTTCAGGCATTTGCGAAAGGCAAAAAACGCATCATTATGGAAAACTTTTATCGCACGATGCGGCGTCGTGAAAACGTGCTCATGAATGGCGAAGAACCCATAGGCGGTGAATGGAACTTCGATAGCGAAAACCGTAAATCCTTTGGTAGCAAAGGCCCACAAGGCATTCAAGATCCGATTCGATTTCCTCCTGACCGCATCACCCAACAGGTCATCGAAGAAGTCTCGCAGCGTTTTGCAGATCACCCAGGAACGCTGAATCACTTTGGGTGGCCCGTGACACGTGAGGATGCCTTGGTGGCCCTCAATGACTTTATTCAACACCGCTTACTCACCTTTGGCACACACCAAGATGCCATGTGGACGGATCAGGCCTTCCTCTCGCATGCACTCATCGGTTCCTCACTCAATCTTAAATTGCTTGATCCGCGTGAAGTCATTCAAGCTGCTGAAGCTGCCTACCAGAAGGGTTCAGCCTCTATTCAGGCAGTGGAAGGCTTTATTCGGCAAATCTTAGGTTGGCGTGAATTTATTCGGGGCATGTATTGGCTCGATATGCCCGCAATGAAAGAGGCCAATCATTTTGACCATCATCATCCATTACCTGCGTGGTTCTGGACGGGCAATACTCAAATGCGGTGCATGAATGAAGTCATTACCAGCACTATAGCCCAGGGCTATGCCCACCACATACAACGTCTGATGGTGCTTGGGCTGTTTGGCCTGGTAGCAGAAATTAACCCCAAAGAAGTATCGGATTGGTTTTTATCGGTGTATGTCGATGCAGTAGAGTGGGTAGAACTCCCCAATGTGATGGGCATGGCACTGTTTGCCAATGGCGGACGCTTTACTAGCAAACCCTATGTGGCTAGCGGTGCGTATATCCATCGCATGAGCAATTACTGCAAACAATGCCCCTACCAGCCTGAGCAAAAAGTGGGAGAACAAGCGTGCCCCATCACCCAACTGTATTGGAATTTTCTGGACAAACACGAGCAAGACTTCGCTTCTAATCCGCGTACTTCGCTGATGATTAAAAACCTTCAACGCATTGAGCCTTCAGTGCGCGAGCAAATAAAGAACGAGGCAGAAATCATTCTCAACAATTTAAACGCACGGTAATCCTACTTCAGGTATCACTAGATCAGATCCTCAATCAATGAAGCTAAAGTCTCAGGCTCAAGGCTGCCCACATGCATCGGGTATTCGGGGTGATAGCACCCCACCATGATCTGGGCGCCGGCTTTCAGTGACTGCCTTGCCGCTAGGGGTAACTCAAAGCGCAAAAAGTGAACAGCAGCAGTCTTGTCTTCTTCCACATAATCCATGTCTTCATCGGCAACCGCATAGATACGGGGTTGCCCCTCGACTTGAATGAAGACCTGTTTTTCCACTCCCTTCATGCGTTTTAGGATGTCTATGCGATCAGGGCGACCTGGATATTCCAACAACATGGAAGCTTTGAGATTAGACCCTGTTGGAACCAATGCCTTCACAGAATCTATTTCATCTTGAATCTTTTGTGGATCAATCAGATTTTTGATTCGCACCATCTCTAACACTTGGTAACGCACCAAAAACTCGTTTTCAAAATCTAGCTTCATGTGCTCTCCCAACATCACTGTTCTTTGCTTTCTGAGCGCGATCGCTTTCTTGCGCATCTCAGGGCGCACAGTTTCATAGATTTGTAAGGTCAAGAGATTCTGGGGAGTGATGGAAGACATAGATGTGCGCGCTTATTTTTCAATTAAGCTTTAGATTCTAAGAAGTTTAACCGCATATTAAGAATAGTAAAGTTGGAGTTTTGAACTTGATAGGCTCTCAAATGATAACCTTCTGGATGAGATGCGCCACGAGAACAAGACTTTTATTCAAAACACCTATTTTGCAAACAATCCTTTGTGCACCACTCTTCTGATTACTTATTGAATATCGCTCATGGAAATCAAGGTTAACTTTCTCGATAAGCTGCGTCTTGAAGCCAAGTTCGATGACTTCACGGTCATTGCCGATCAGCCGATTCGTTATAAAGGGGATGGCTCAGCCCCCGGTCCCTTCGATTATTTTTTGGCCTCATCGGCTTTATGTGCAGCCTACTTTGTAAAGTTGTACTGCGATACGCGCAAGATCTCCACCGAACATATTCGCCTCTCGCAAAATAACATTGTAGATGCGGAGAACCGTTATCAGCAGACCTTCAAGATTCAAGTTGAGTTACCGGCAGACATTTCTGAATCAGATCGTCGAGGCATTGTGAATGCGATCGAGCGCTGCTCTGTGAAAAAGGTAGTGCAAGCCGGTCCTGAGTTTGTCATTGAAGAAGTGGCGAGTTTGGACGCCGATGCACAGGCTTTGCTGAGCCTACCAGCATCGTCTGAGGCCCAAACCTATATCGCAGGGAAAGATCTCCCACTCGAGCAAACCATCGCAAACATGTCAGGCATTTTGGCGAACTTGGGCATCAAAATTGAAATTGCGTCGTGGCGCAACCTCATTCCCCATGTATGGTCCTTGCATATCCGCGATGCGCGCGCGCCGATGTGTTTTACCAACGGCAAGGGCGCGACAAAAGAGAGCGCCTTGGCATCCGCTTTGGGAGAATACATCGAGCGGCTCAATAACAACCATTTCTATGCGGGTGTTTTTTGGGGCGAAGAGATTGCCCATGCCGATTTTGTGCATTATCCCAATGAACGCTGGTTCAAGCCGGGCAAAAAGGATGCGCTCCCAGCGGAAATCCTGGATGCGTACTGTTTGAACATCTACAACCCTGATGGCGAATTACGTACTTCGCATTTGATCGACACCAATTCAGGCAATGTGCAGCGCGGTATCTGTGCTCTCCCTTTTACGAGGCACTCAGATGGCGCCGTCGTCTATTTCCCATCCAACCTGATTGAAAACCTATTCGTCAGTAACGGAATGAGTGCGGGGAATACACTGGCCGAAGCGCAGGTGCAATGCCTCTCAGAAATTTTTGAGCGGGCGGTGAAGCGTGAAATCCTGGAAGGTGAAATTGCTTTACCCGATGTGCCGCAAGCGGTACTGGCGAAATATCCCAGCATCCTAGCCGGCATTCAAGGACTAGAAGAACAAGGTTTTCCAGTATTGGTCAAAGACGCCTCTCTGGGCGGAGCGTATCCCGTGATGTGCGTCACGTTGATGAATCCTCGCACCGGCGGTGTCTTTGCCTCGTTCGGCGCACACCCCAGCTTTGCAGTCGCACTAGAGCGCAGCCTGACGGAATTGCTGCAAGGTCGCAGCTTTGAAGGCCTGAACGATTTACCCCAGCCCAGCTTTGAAAGCAACGCGGTGACTGAGCCCAATAATTTTGTAGAACATTTTATCGATTCCAGCGGCATCGTGTCGTGGCGGTTTTTTAGCACCAAAGCAGACTTCGAATTTGTTGAATGGGATTTTACCGCCCAAGGCGAACACGCTAATGTTGAGGAAGCTAAAGCCCTGTTGGGCATTCTCGAGGACATGGGCAAAGAAGTGTATAGAGCAACCTATGATCAGTTGGGTGCCATCGCCTGCCGGATTTTAGTGCCCGGTTATTCTGAGATTTACCCCATAGAAGATTTGATCTGGGATAACACCAACAAGGCACTCTTATTCCGCGCCGATATTTTGAACTTGCATCGCTTGGATGATGCCTGCCTGGCTGCACTGCTGGAGCGCTTAGAAAATAATGAGCTGGATGACTACTCTGATATTGCCACTTTGATCGGTATTGAATTTGATGAGAATACCGCTTGGGGTAAATTGACCGTTCTCGAGTTAAAGCTATTGATTCATCTTGCCCTACAGCAATTTGAAGAAGCGCTCGAGCGCGTAGGGGCCTTCTTGCAATACAACGACAATACGGTAGAGCGCGGATTGTTTTACCAAGCCTTGAAAGTGGTACTAGAAGTGCAGCTGAATGAAGACTTAGAACTACAAGATTACGTGGTGAACTTTAGAAGAATGTTTGGCAACGCTCGAATGGATGCAGCCCTAGGATCCGTAGAAGGCAGTATACGCTTCTTCGGTTTGTCCCCTACCAGCATGAAACTAGAGGGGCTGGATCGGCACCACCGCCTCATCGATAGCTATAAGAAGTTGCATGTGGCTCGAGCGAACGCCGTATCGCGCTGATCCACTCTCTACCTAAGTAACCTGTGGAAGTTCGCTCCAAGCAGTGGTATAGCGCGGCGAAAGATTGCCTCGATTCATTTTCCAAATCCCTTCCGCCTGTTCTGATGCTGTGCGAAGTGTTCCCCTACCCCATCGTTGATTGATGCGATCCATGATGCCCATCAAGGTATCTGAACGCTCTGAGTCCTCCATCGAACCAAATAGATCAGCTTGGACAAGCGCGGTGGGCCGTATTTCAGATAACATCACCCCTGCCTTTGCATAGGCGAATCCCCTGCGGTAAATTCTGCGTAAGCCCCTACCCGCCCATTTCACCAACTCGCGGGTATCTTGCGTCGCTTCAGGTAAAGGAATCGTAATGGAGCGCTGGTATTGAGGCTCTTTTAAAGCAAAGGGATTGGTTCGGATAAAAAGGGTCAACGCCCCTGCCACAGAATCTTGCGAACGTAGTTTTTCTGCGGCACGCGTAGCATGAAAAGCCAGCGCGTCGGCCAAGTGTTCAAATGCACCAATACGCTGGCCAAACGAACGGCTAGAGACAATCTGCTTTTTATCGGGGGTAGTCTCTTCCAGTTCTAGGCAAGCAATCCCTTTTAACTCCATCACGGTACGTTCTAGCACCACCGAAAATCGCGCCCTCATCCTGCCAGGATCGGCATTGCGTAAATCTTGCACGGTATGAATGCCCATTTTTTCTAGTCTCGGGGCCAGTCTAGATCCTACGCCCCAAGTTTCACCTACCTTAATTTTGGCTAATAGCGCGCTGAAGTCTGCGGGGGGGATGGTGGTGAAATCACACACGCCCGCCGTTCCTGCATGCCCCTTCTTGGCGCAATGATTGGCGAGCTTCGCCAAAGTTTTGGTTTCAGCAATCCCTACGCAAACTGCCAGCCCCAGCCAATCCTGCACACGTTGCTTAATCTCTGTACCGTAGGTTTCAAAACCTCTGGCAGCAAAGCCATCCAAAGACAGAAAGCTCTCATCAATCGAATACACCTCCACATGGGGTGAAAACCCCTCAAGCACCTCGACGACCCGATTGCTCATATCGGCGTACAAGGCATAGTTGGAAGACATGGCTTGAATGCCAAATTGCTTGGCTTCATCTCGTATCTTGAACCATGGAACACCCATCGGAATACCCAAGGCCTTGACCTCTGCACTCCGTGCCACCACACAGCCGTCGTTATTCGACAACACGACCAAAGGCACTCCTTCGAGCTTGGGGTCGAAGAGCTTCTCACACGAAGCATAGAAATTATTGCAATCCACCAGCGCAAATACGGTCACGCCGGAAGCCGCCTGAATTTTCCGATCACCACCCCCCAGACCAGTAATTCGCAGCCTTCTGTGATGTTCAGTGGGGGGTATAAGGGGTTAGCAGAAACCAGCGCTACCCCTTCTCCTTCAGTGATCTGAAGACATTTCACCAGCCGTTCACCATTTACAAATGCAATCACGATGCTGCCATGCGTGGCCGTCACGCTACGATCTACCACGAGCAAGTCTCCATCAAATATCTGGGCGCCTTCCATGCTGTCGCCCTGCACCGTAAAAAAGAAAGTGCTGACAGGGTTACGAACCAGATATTCATTGATATCCAGCTGTCCGTCCTCGTAGCCCGCTGCGGGAGAAGGAAATCCAGCGGGTACTTTGATCTGATCGAACCGAAGCCACAGGCGTGGAGCATTCTCGCGCGCCTTGCGCAGCGGGGGCAAAGCAGGATCTGCAGGGATTAGGGAGTCAAGCTCAAACATAGCCAAGAAATGCTCTTTCCTTAAATACTGTAAATATATACAGTATTTATCCCTTGATCCATACTAAATTTCAGTACAAGGCACGAAAACCCAAGCGGTCGATGGAGTTAATTTAATCCGATCACAGGCAAATAGCGTCTGCGAGGTCAGCCCGCGTATTGTGTAAGTATTGTTATAGGGTTGATGCCTTCCCTAAAACTTGGTTTTTCTTTTCTATTAAGTGCCAAATAAAGGGCGTAAAAATCAATTCCATAGAAAGAGGCATTTTTCCACCGGGGACTACAATCGTGTTTGCTCTGGACATAAAACTATCGTCAATCATTTTGAGCAAATAAGGGAAATCAATATTTTTGGGGTCTGCGAAACGGATCACTACCATGCTCTCATCCGCGGTGGGGATATCCCTCGCAATAAACGGATTAGAAGTATCGACCATGGGTACGCGTTGAAAATTCACATGGGTACGTGAAAACTGCGGAACGATGTAGTTCACATAATCAGGCATTCTTCGCAGAATCGTATTGGCCACCGCCTCGGTACTATAACCGCGTAGATTTTTATCTCTCCAGAGCTTTTGAATCCACTCTAGGTTGATCACGGGCACCACGCCCACCAGCAGATCAGGGTATTGGGCAATATTGTGATCAGGGGTAACAACAGCCCCATGTAACCCCTCATAGAACAGAATGTCTGTGTCGGATTCAAGATCTTTCCAAGGCGTGAAGGTACCGGGCTCCTGATGATACAAAGCCGCATCTTCTATATTGTGAAGATATTTGCGGGCTTTACCTTGTCCAGTTTCAGAATAGGTTTTAAAGAGCTGTTCTATTTCTGAAAATAAGTTATTTTCCGATCCGAAATGGCTAAAGTTTTTATTGCCACATTTCTCTGCCTCAGCTTGCTGCACCTCCATCTCTGATCGATTAAAGCGATGAAAGCTATCCCCTTCAATGATTGCTGCCTTAACACGCTCTCGACGAAAAATATTCGAGAAGGTACTCGTGACGGTAGAGGTACCAGCACCGGAAGAACCGGTGATGGCAATGATCGGATGACGAACTGACATAAATTTATTTAGGTTGCTTGACGATTCTCAAATAGGGCTTAGGTGCTTTCCAACCTTCAGGGAATAAAGTTTTTGCGTCATCATCAGAAACCGAACCCGCAATAATCACGTCTTCCCCTTCTTTCCAATTTACAGGAGTCGCGACTTTATGTTTTGCAGTAAGTTGTATTGAATCTAAGGCGCGAAGGATCTCATCAAAGTTTCTCCCCGTGGTCATGGGGTAGGTCATCGTCAGTTTGATTTTTTTGTCTGGCCCAATAATAAAAACGGAACGCACGGTGGCATTGGTCGCAGCTGTTCTGCCGTCTGATGCGACTTCACCCGCAGGAAGCATGTTGTAGAGCTTTGCTACCGCCAAATCGGTATCCCCAATCATGGGATATTTCACAGCATGGCCTTGCGTCTCTTCAATATCCTTAGCCCAGTTACCATGGTTTTCAACGGGATCAATAGAAAGCCCGATCAGCTTGGTGTTGCGCTGAGTGAATTCACCTTCGATTTTGGCCATGTAGCCCAGTTCTGTTGTGCAAACCGGGGTAAAGTCTTTGGGGTGCGAAAATAGGATGGCATAGTGATCGCCAATCCAATGGTGGAAATCAATCTCACCATGCGTCGTTTTGGCAGTGAAATTGGGGGCGATATCATTGATTCTGAGCGACATAAAGTTCTCCTCATTATTGTTGAAGCATATCTTAGACTAAGCAGCCTTTTAGTTTAAGGCACATTTCTTTTGGTAACACGCAGCAAAAATATTATCTAAAGCTACTCACTTTATACAGCTTATCAAGTTATGAGCCAATTTGAACGCTATATCGGAATTGATTATTCGGGGGCAAAGACGCCTAATTCCCCCTTAAAAGGTCTTCGTGTGTACTGTTCTGAAGACGTATCGATGCCCAATGAAGTTCCCCCACCCCCCAACCGTAAACACTGGAGCCGTCGCGAAATAGCAGAATGGTTGGTTTGTGAGTTGCACAAAAAGATCCCTACTTTTGTGGGCATTGACCATGGTTTCTCTTTTCCTCTGCGTTATTTTGATCAGCATCAGCTAGCCCTGAATTGGGACGCGTTCCTGATCGATTTCCAAAAACATTGGCCCACTGATACAAATATCTATGTCGATTTTGTTCGCGACGGTGCGGAAGGCAATGGCGCGGCTCGCATGGGTCATTCCCGCTGGCGGCGCTTGACTGAAGAACGTTCGATCAAAGCCAAGTCGGTCTTCCACTTTGACGTGCCAGGTTCGGTAGCCAAATCGACGCATGCAGGGCTTCCCTGGTTGCTACATATACGAAAAAACCTTGGGGATCGTATCCATTTCTGGCCCTTTGATGGATGGACGATTCCTGAAGGCCGATCAGTCATTGCTGAGTCTTATCCTGCACTATGGAGCAAATACTTTCCTATTCAGGATCGAACTCAAGATCAGCATGATGCTTTTAGTATTGCTGCCTGGGTATCCCGTACTGATCACTTAGACGGTCTTGCCTCCGTTTTCACTCCAGACTTAAGCGAGGCAGATCAGGCCACTGCACGAATAGAAGGATGGATTTTGGGAGTCTGAGTTTAGCGACATTTCTTAGGTCGACAGGACTGCATCCCTTACGCAAACCTCAAGCATTTTCTATGGTCTCATTGATTGATCAAGACGGCTGCGTTATCGAATGGCCTGCAAAGGTTGGGAGGTAGAGCAAATCAAAAGCACCAAGGTGTCTCATCGAACATACAAGGGTTTAAAGTAGGAACACAGTGACCAAATAGCTTAGCGCGACAAGGCCATTCTCATGAAAGCCAGATCCTTGACCTCACCACCGGTGGCCAAGACTCCTGTTAAACTGATTGCTTGCCGATTAGAAGATTTTGATCGCGCCTACCGTGCGCAATTAGCTCAGCTTACTCAAGGCATATCTCCGGCATCATTGATTAGCGCCTATATGGATTGGCTCGTTCATTTATCCATCTCTCCTGGCAAGCAAATAGAGTTAATGACGCACGCTCAGCAAAATTTGATTGTGCTCTCAAAGCAAGTCCTGCAATGTTCCAGCGATCAAACCACTCCATGTATTCAACCACTCAGCCAAGATAAACGTTTTAAAAGTGAAGCGTGGCAGAGCTGGCCATTCAATCTGTTTTATCAATCGTTCCTCCTCAATCAACAATGGTGGCACCGCGCCACATCCGATGTAGTGGGAGTCAGTGCGCACCATAAACAAATGACCACTTTCTTTGCACGCCAGTGGCTAGATGTGTTTTCGCCATCTAATTTCTTGCTCACCAACCCAGAGGTACTTGCAGAAACACTGAAAACCAGGGGCAATAATTTATTGAAAGGCGCACAAAATAAACTCAACAATGCCATTCAAATTGCTACAGGTAAAACACCCAAAGACGCACTCAAGTTTCGCCCTGGTCACGAGGTTGCTGTCACACCTGGAAAAGTGATTTTCCGCAATCACTTGATTGAGCTCATTCAGTATTCTCCTCAAACTGAAAAGGTATTCCCTGAACCCATACTGATCGTTCCATCTTGGATTATGAAGTACTACATCCTTGATCTCTCGCCGCAAAATTCTTTAGTTCGCTATTTGGTAGATCAGGGTCATACCGTCTTTATGGTGTCTTGGAAAAACCCAGATGCAAGCGATAGCCATCTAGGCATGGACGACTATCTTAAGGATGGCGTGATGGCTGCGATGGATGCAGTCAGTTCGATATTGCCGCAGCGCAAAATTCAGGCAACCGGGTACTGCCTGGGGGGAACTCTCCTTGCCATTGCGGCAGCATACATGGCCCGTAAAAATGATGAACGACTGCAATCCCTCACCCTTCTCGCGAGCGAACTTGATTTTTCTGAACCTGGTGAACTAGGTTTATTCATTGACGAAAGCCAGCTCGCCTATCTGCAAGACCTGATGTCTGAGAAAGGATATTTAGATGGCAAACAGATGGCTGGAGCCTTTGCCATGCTGAATTCACGCGATTTAGTCTGGTCGCGGATGGAGCATGAATATCTAATGGGAAATAATCTCATCACAAGTGACTTGAGTGCATGGAATGCAGATGCCACACGCATGCCCTATCGTCAGCATCTCGAATATCTAAGAAGCCTTTATCTTCATAACGACTTAGCCGAGGGGCGCTATCTGGTCGAAAAAAGGCCTATTGCTTTATCAGATATTCGCATTCCTGTATTTGTTGTGGCCACCCAAAAAGATACCGTCTCGCCTTGGTTCTCGGTATACAAACTGCATTTGCTCACCGATACCGAAATCACTTTTTGCTTAACCAGCGGGGGTCATAATGTAGGTATTGTTAACCCACCGGGCCTTGGGGCTAAGCGAAGTTATCAACTTGCCACACGTATTCGCAGTGAACACTATGTTGACCCCGCCACTTGGTTTGATACGGTAACAACGCATGAGGGATCATGGTGGCCTTCTTGGGAAGCTTGGTTACACGCCCACAGCACTCAGCGCAGCGCCCCACCCCCCATGGGTGACACAACGCATAACAAAAAATTAGTGAATGCACCCGGACACTATGTTCTTTCAGTTTGAGGAACATCAGGTATGCTTTTACATCCACAAACATGTAAAAACTCAAAGCAATGATCGAAGATTCTCTAGTGCATGCACTTGCCACTGCTACCCCCAATTCCCTCGATCCTTTCGACTTTTCCAATCACGATCTTCCTAAAACTTTGGATGATGCGTATAGGGTTCAGTTAGCCCTTTTATCCGCAAGAAGAGAACAGGTTGCAGGATGGAAGGTGGGAGGTCAGGGTACAGAGGGTAACCCCATCTGTGCTGCTATTGGAAACCATCATCTTTTTGATGTCGAAGCGGCTGCTGCGCAACATTTTTACCCTGGTGCGGGATTAGAGTTAGAGCTTTACTTCACTCTGGGTCGTGAATTCAAGGCTGAAGACATTCACCTATCGGATGAAGAGATCTTAAATTCAATCGCATCCTTTGGGATGGCAATTGAATGGGTACAAAGTCGATTCAAAGGCTGGCCAAACGTGAATAAACTTTTGCAGTTGTCCGATGTACAGAATAACGGCGCTCTTTTGGTTGGGCCATCTTACCCTTATGATCCATCATATGATTTGATGTCCCCGCACCCAAACTTCACCCTTGAGGGTAAATCGATTCTAAAGGGAGCAGGGATGAACCCTGCAGGAGATCCTCGTGATCTCCTTCCTTGGGTGGTCAGGCATTGCTGTCATTATCAAATTAAACTCCATTCAAACACCATCATCACCACCGGCAGTTACTCTGGCATTCATTTTCCAGAATCAGGAGGACACCTCCAAGCTTCTTTTTCAGGTCTGCCGCTCATTGAATTGCAGTTACTCTGATCGATAGCCTATCCGTAAGCCACCCCAATGACGCCCCTTTACATAGATGGGTGCAGAAATATCATGCAAGATTTCACCTGTGTCGCGTCTGTAAGTTTGCAGCAGGAAGGGTATTTCATGCGTTGCACAGCGAACACCCACTGCATCGCTAAAGATGCGCTTTGTTCTATTGAAACGAAGATCTTTCTTATAATCTCCCGTCAGGGGTTGTGAAGAGCGTTTATTGTGGGTGGGACAATAACCATCTTCTGCAACAGAAAAAACATAAGCCATTTCTGGATGCTTCGCTAAAACTTCATCTTGAATTGCAGGAAAAATTTGATCGGTTAACTGATCAAAAGCACTTTTGAATTTTTGCGGGTTAGTATGGGGAATGGGTGTGTAGTTGCGGCTAAACAAGGCATCGATTGATATTTTTCCTGCGTCAATGGCTTCATCTAATGATTTAGCAATGGTTCTGGCAGACTCTGCAACAATCCCAGGCATTTTTTCGTGCAAACGCATCGCGATCTTGCCACTTTCGCCCAATTTGAACACGGTGCCAACTTCTTTAAAGTTGGTGGCCAGATAATCAAGTTGCCTTGCTTCTTGAAGCGTACGCTCAGCGCCATGATTGTTCCGAACGGCCAAACCTTTAATCTCTTGAATGCTTTCTGCAATATGATCGCCTTTACGACGTTGTTCCGTCATGGCTTCAGCAATAAAAGTAACCTTATCCATCGTGCTTTCTGCACCACGATTGATCTCATCTAAAGCTTCAGCGGCTTGATGAGCAAGCGCTGTTCCCTCCTGAGCCTTTGTGGCCCCAGCCTGAATGGCACTAATTGCACTCACGGTTTCTTTTTGAATCGCCTGAATCACTTTAACGATATCTTCTGTAGCAGTAGTGGTGCGCTCAGCAAGCTTTCTGACTTCATCAGCAACCACTGCAAATCCCCTTCCCTGTTCACCAGCGCGCGCTGCTTCAATGGCAGCATTCAAAGCCAGAAGGTTGGTTTGATCTGCAATTTCACGAATTGACTGTGCAATGCCTGAAATGGAATTAGATCGCTCACCTAAAGCGTGCATCACATCAGACGAATGTTGAACTGCCTCGGCAATCCTAGAAATCTCATCAGAGGCATCGCTCACTATTTGAGCCCCTTTCTGAGATTGTATTTTGGCATGACGGGTCATTTCTGCCGCGTCCTCACCTTGCTGGGCAACTTTAGCGATATCACTGGCCATATCAGCAATTGCATCGGCTGCTGATTCTGAAGCAGCATGCTGCTGAGCCGAACTACTCGAAGTATCTTCAGCATCTTGAATTAACTGAATGGCAACATCAGCTACCTGAGAGGAACTGAATACCACACGCGTAATAATTCCGTGAAAGCTTGCCAGAAGGGCGTTATACGAGAGAATGAGTGGCGCAATAACAGAGCCTGAAACAATCGTGACTCTCCTTGAAAGATCCCCATCTAAACGAGTTTGATCAATGATTTCTCTGATTGCATCTAAAGGTTTCAACACCATTGACGAGAAAATGGCAACCGCAGCGATGGCCGTCAAGATGGCCGTCAATACGATGAGTATGGGGCTAATGTGTTGAATAACAGTAGATAACAGTTGCTCCGCTGCAATAGCGAGACCTGCAAAAATAAGACCGCAAAATACGGCATAAATCGATACTTTAAAAGTAGGTGAAAGTTTCACTAAAAAAATCCAAAAATAAAAGAACACGATTCACTTATATCACAACCAGTTTTGACGCTGAATTTCAGCTGCCATTTGTGAAAGAGGCAGTTGCTTTTGGACTGCCCCGCGCTTAAACGCTTCCTTCGGCATGCCATAGACGATCGAGCTTTCTTCGTCTTGCCCTACTGTGTGTGCACCCGCCTCACGCATTTCTAACAAACCTGCTGAGCCATCATCTCCCATTCCCGTGAGAATAATGCCCAGCGCGTTGCTGCCAGCATACTTAGCAACAGAGCGAAACAAGACATCTACAGAAGGTTTGTGACGATTGACCAATGGTCCATCTATCACGTCTACATGATATTGCGCACCACTTCTTTTCAAGACCAGATGTTTGCCGCCAGGCGCAATTAAGGCGGTGCCCGCCACCACACGATCACCGCTCTCTGCCTCACGCACTTCAATTTCACACAGACCATTTAAACGCTTTGCAAACGCTGTAGTGATTCTTTCAGGCATGTGCTGAACAATCACAACGCCCGGTGAAAGCCTAGGAAGGGCGCACAAAATTTCTTCCAAAGCTTGCGTGCCTCCTGTTGAGGCACCGATGGCCACAACGCGTTGAGTAGTTTGGGAAAGTGAACTCGAAGGTTTTATCTGATCTGACAAATCACTTGCTGAAGTTACCTGCGTGGATTTTTTATGCTGAAACGTTTTGGGATGGGATGCAGCAGCAGCTTTTACTTCTCCGATCAATTCTGCTGATGCGTCTTTAAGAAAATCTCGCAGTGAAGACTTAGGCTTGGTCACAATACTCACCGCTCCAGCCGACAATGCTTGAAGTGTGGTCTCAGCCCCTTTTTCGGTCAACGTAGAACAAATGACCACCGGAGTAGGTCGCTCTGCCATGATCATTTTCAGGAATGTAATGCCATCCATCCTTGGCATTTCAATGTCCAGCGTGATGACATCTGGCCAGTTTTCTTTCATCTTTTGCATTGCAAAGATAGGATCAGTGATGAGGGTTTCGGGGAACTTTTATAAACACGTAAAATCTTAAAGAATTAACTTAATAAAATTAAGAGGCTTACGTGAGCCTGCCGCTGACACTCCCATTAGAAAGAACTGAACGTTTAAAGGTCATTCGTGAGGCCTTTCCTGAATTAAACGGGCCAGATTGTCCTACACCAGGAGGGCGTGCGCAGGCATTCATTACGCTATCCGGCATGGATCCCGTTGCCTATGGTCGCAGTCGCAATTATCTGGATGGATCGGTTACGCGCTTATCCGCATTTATACGTCATGGTTGTATTACCCTTTCTGAAGCCCGCCAAATATCGCTATCGCGTTGGTCGAGCTCGCAGGCCTTTAAGTTCATTTTTGAGCTTGCTTGGCGTGATTTTTGGCGTAGGGTTTGGAAAACCTTAGGGCCTGCCATACGCAAAGACATAGAAAAGCCCAAGGTCAAGCTTGGCCATGACCCGTTGCCCAATGATATTCGCCAAGGACAAACAGGGTTGCCCTGTATGGATGCATTTGTTCATGATCTTGTGGATACAGGCTACGTACACAATCATGCCCGGATGTGGTTCGCTGCTTACTGCATCCATTTTAGAAAACTCTCCTGGCGCTCATGTGCAGATTGGTATCTCGGCAATTTAATTGATGGCGATCTGGCCTCTAATCATTTGTCCTGGCAATGGGTAGCCTCAACTTTTGGATCCAAGCCTTACATCTTCAACAAAGAAAATTTGGCTAAGTATTCGGGAAACAAATGGTGTGCTTCATGCCAGGCTTCCTGCCCCTTTGATGACTCCTACCCAGGATTGCAAAAAAAACTATTTGGAGAGCAAAGCCAGTGAATACAGTGTTGTATTTCCATGATGAGATGCTCAACCCTGAGCATAAGCTTCTCACTATGTATCCAGATATCCCGAGGGTTTTTATATTTGATACAGCACAAATCGAAAGAGATGGCTTTAGTCTAAGACGCTTACAGTTTATTGCTGACTGCGTGGCGGAAATCCGTCCTATACAAGTCTATAAGGGAGTCATCAGTGAGGTGTTGAAGGATATGGGAGCAGAATTGATCATTACCCAAAAAACCCCACAGCTCCATATTTCATCTGGCTTAAATGGGTTCAAAGTACAGTGGCATGATGAACCCGAATTTGTATCCTTCCGCGGACGTCTTAAACGATTCATGCACTACTGGAAAGCCGTTGAGCCTGAATTAATCGGTTCCCCCAATGTGATTGAATCCCCAGATGCCCCCTCTTCTGCCCCTTGCGAGCACAAGCAACACTCTATTTCATTTGAAGATGCAGCTTAGCGATTGATTAACGAACTCATCCGAATAACGATTCGGGAAATGGTGGGAGGTAGAGGGCCACCTACCGCCTTCCTCGAGCCTAAAGGCGATCCCGGGCTATTCGGTCCAGAGTCGATTGCGTGGAAAGTGCATGCCGATTTTGTTTCTATGATGATAGGCGGCATCAGCTCTCTGGTTCTTCAGGCCATGCATCCCAGAGCGCTGGCTGGAGTGTGGGACCATTCTACGTTTAGAGAAGACCTCACCGGAAGATTAGGCCGAACCGCATTTTTCATTGCGGCCACAACCTACGGTTCACAGGAAATGGCACAGCGGTCGATCAACAAAGTCAATGCCATTCACCAGCACATCACAGGTGTGGATGAATTTGGGCGCCCTTACCGTGCCACCGAACCCGAGTTATTGGCCTGGGTTCACATCACTGAAACGTTCAGCTTTTTAAATGGATATCAAAAGTACTGTAACCCTAAGCTCACAATAGCCCAGCAAGACCAATATTTTAAAGAAATGAAAATGCTAGGAGAGATGATGGGCGCAAAAGATTTACCTGCAACTTTAGCTGAAACACATTCAGCCATCTTAGCTTACCTACCCGAACTGCACTATGGCGCTAGGGCTCAAAGCATTGTGAAACTGTTGGATGATTTTCCAACGCATGCGTTGAGCAAACCCTTGCTAAAACTCATGAGCAAAGCAGGCTTTTATAATCTTCCCGATTGGGCTTTTGAAAAACTAAATAAACCCATCCCTGGCATGATTCAACGATCCGTTGTGACTGCTGCGGTTGATCTCATTGCCATACCTATACGAGATGCCCTTAAAGATGGCGTCGCAGCCCACGCCCGACGCCGCGTCTCTTTAGCTGAACATTAACCTCTAAGAGATCAATGTGTTCAATGTGTATAACCTGAATGCGCCCCTTTGATGGAGACAAAATGAATGCAGCATGAAATACTTACATGAACTCTTTTGCAAGATCTACCGATGATCTTACGTTGAGGTGGTCGAAGTTTTTCGTTAACCAGTTTGCGGCAAACGAACGACCACGATCGCGAAGCATCATCAAAAAATCCCAATCATAAGAAAATCTCGATGCAACCGATAAATCCATCATGGCTGCATCCGCTCGTAAGGAATGTATAAAGACATGTTTGAGTTTGTCTTTAAACTCATCCTTAATCCAACCTTGGTTTTGCATTTGTTGCACAAAATAGATTGCTCGCAGCTCTTTGATTAACGAGGTGTTGAAGGTAATTTCACTCACACGGTTCGCAATATCATCAGCCGAAGTAGGAACGCCGGGTCGTTCTATTGGATTATTGTGAACAACAAGAATATCTCTAGAATCACAGGAATAGATCAAGGGATACAGCACTGGATTACCCATGAAAGAACCATCCCAGTAATGCTCAGAATCGATCTCTACCGCATTGGAAAGATGAGGAAAACAAGAACCGGCAAGAATCACATCGATGCTAATCGTAGAAGAATCAAAGACTTCAGTTCTTCCAGACCTTACATTCGTTGCTGTGAAAAACAGTTTAGTTTTGGCATTTTTATTCAGTTCTTCAAAATCAATTGCCTCGCCCAGTATCTGCCGCATGGGATTGAAATTGGTGGGGTTGATGATGTGCGGCGGTAAAATACCAATCAACATTTTCGATAATGCCGTTGAAACAGCATGTTCAATCTTAACGCCCATCAGTTTTTCTATTGGCGTGAGTTTTACCATTCCATAGGATTGACCCACATCTGAGATAGACTTCCAAAAATGATGTAATGCTTCCCGCGCAAATGCATTTCCTTTCATTACTCCAAAAGCATAGACTGCAGCGTTCATTGACCCAGCACTTGTAGAAGAAATACCTTCAATTTCGACTCGATCATCTTCAAGGAATTTATCCAGCACCCCCCATGCAAATGCACCATGTGCCCCTGCACCTTGAAGCGCTACATTGATCTTTTTTTTACCTTCCCTTGGATTCACTTCTCAACCTATCTCATCATTTTTTTATAAGTCATCATGCGCAGCAAATCATCTAACCTATTGGTGTAAATAATTAAAATTTACTTTTTTTAAGTATACGCACAAATGCTTAAGAACTATAATGTAAAAAATTGTGTCAAGAATGGAATGTATTTTTAAAATTAGGCGATTCAATGCACTCTTTTTGGTTTAAGCAGATTTCGGCCGGAATAATAAGCGGCTTAGGACTTTCCGTTTTTGCTTTATCCTGCGGAGCCTTGCTGGTTTCGTTGCACTTCTCACAAATTCTTGGAGTAGCGATGGGCTCAATGCTCATCTCAGGAATTGTTGGCTCCTGTTACGGCTTAGTGAGCAAGGATAAATCTCTGGTATGCGGGCCAGACGCGAATGCCATTTCGGTGATGGTAGCCTCGCTCATCACGCTTGAGACAGTGAGCCAAAGCACTGCATCGAGTGCCGAATTACTAGCCGCTGTCATCATCCTTTGTTCCATTACCGCAGCCATTTCACTTTTTTTGATGTCTCATTTCAAGCTTGGGATATTGATACGCTTTATCCCATTCTCGGTGACGGCTGGTTTCCTCGCAGCGAGTGGCTTCTTAATGATTAATGGAGCCTCTCAAGTTATTTCAGGCATACCGATATCATTCAGAGGAATGAGTGCTTTAATTGCGCAACCGTTTCAACCAGAACTCTTTGTTGGAATAATGATTGCTTGGTTTTTACTTCATTTTTCAAAGAAAATACCTGCCGGTATATTAATACCTATTGTCCTATTTTCTTTTTTAATCATTATCAATGTATTCACACGAACAGGTATTTGCATAGAAGATTTCTGCAAACCTGAACACTGGTTTTTTTCAGAAAATGCAGGAATGCCTTGGATACCAATATGGAAGATTGATTGGTTTTCATTACCATTCGATTCTGTTTTAAGTATTTTTCCGTCAATACTGATTGCAGTATTTGTTTCAATATTAACCATCCTGATTACACTATCAAGTATTGAGATGACGTATTCTCAAGAGTTCGCATTAAGCGAAGAATTGGGAAATCATTCAATCATTTCATTAATTTGTGCGGTATGTGGAGGTTTTATACCTGTTCTCGCAATAGCTCGAATTAGTATTAATAAGTCTATTGGTGGCTTATTACCCGCTGGCATCATTTCTGGTGGATTTGCTTTGATGACAATCTTAGGCGCTAATGAGTTACTTACATTAGTACCCAGAGCCTGCCTGGGAGGCTTGTTGATGTTTCTGGGTATAAACCTCGTGAAGACATGGACATTGAGTCAGCGAGAAAAAATTGAATTCTTTGAGTTTTTACAAATTCTAGTCATTGTTTTTGTTGTCGCACGGTATGGATTTCTGGCTGGGTTTATCACGGGTATTGTCTTTGCATGTATCTTTTTTGTTTACACCTATTCAAAAATACCTGTCACTTTTTTGCGCACCGACCTATCTGTAATAAGTAGTAGCGTAGCGCGATCAGACAGTGATCTAGAAGTTTTAGAAAACCATGGTAAAAAAGTGAAGGTCTTTCGCCTGTCAGGATATGTGTTTTTTGGTTCAGTATTTGAACTTGATGATGATCTGAATCAATTAGATATCAGCGAATACGATTGTATTATATTTGATTTAACCAAAGTCACTGGACTGGATAGCGCAGCGACCAAAGCTTTTCAAAGGATCATACAGCGTTATATTTCCTCTGAAATGTTATGGTATTTTTCGTATCCTCCTTTACTTGAAACAAATTTAAAGCTGATTTTAAGTATCGAAAAATTGAATCATTGCATCAAACTTTTTAATTCTTTCGATCTTGCAAATGAAGCGGCTGAAAATCTTTTGATTGAAAGGTATGGAGAACTCCAGGCTGAACAAAATTGTTTTTTCTTTTTAAAAAATGCAAGAGATGTAAAAAAATTCAAGGGATACTGTCAAGCAATGACGGTTGAAGCAAAAGAAATTATGATTCATGATGGTGATCAATCAGATCAAATCTTCTTTCTAGAAAATGGCGAGCTTGAGGTTATTAAACAATCCGGTGAACAGGAAATCAGATTGGCTAAATTAAAGTCTGGATCTGTGGTGGGTGAAATGGCTTTCTTCAATGGTGGATTTCGTGCTGCAAGTGTCAGAGCAACATGTAAATCCGATGTTTTCGTTTTATCTGCAGACTCCTACAGAGAAATGTCAAAGCACAGTCCTATTTTATCCACTCAACTTGAACGTTATTTAATTAGAAAACTTACAAAATCACTTGTTCAGACAAATAAGCTGATTACCTCATTTGCATAATAGGGTTTGAAACATATGTTTTCAAAAAACAGCTTTAAACTCCGTATTGTTCTTAGTTTGTTTTTTATTAGTTTCACAATACCTTCATTTTTAGCGTTTCTTTCTTATTCTTATTTTTCTAATTTGAAAAATTATGAAAGTGACGCCAAAGAACTTATTTCAAGACACAATACCGAAACCATTAAAGATCTATCAAGTTTATTTACTCCCATTGCAAGCTCTCTGACTTTTTTAAAAGGTCAAATTGAAAGAGATCCAAGTTCTTTACGCAGCAGTAAACTAGATTACTCACTCATCGATCATTTAAGAAGTAACGACCGCCTTGTTTCTGTTTTCGTTGTGACACAAGATGGTTTGTGGCGTTACATACAAAAAAATGATGGGGTGACTCTGATAGCAGGCAGAAAGCCTCCTAAAGAAACGGCTTTCACTATTTGGAATTACGATAAGCTCAATACCAAAGACAAAACCATATCCAACTACACCTTTTATAAAGATGTGGATGTCCCCATTGAAAGTTTTGTTTTAACGAATGCCTTTGATGCGCGTGTTCGCCCCTACTTCAAAAACATGTTGGAGCGCATTCAGAAAGATCCCTCTGGTAAATTTATTCAGATCAACGACCCGTACATCGCTTTAGTCAATAGAAAACCTACATTTTTGCTTGCTACACCTTTGATTATAAAAGGTGAGTTTGCGGGTCTCATTGCAGAGTCCTTTGATATTGCAACGATATCTAGCTTCCTTAAATCGAATGAAGTCAGTCAATCCAGTGAAACCTACATCATTAATGAATTAGAAAATGTCATGGTACGAACCAAAAGTTCCGATACCTATGTTGAACGTTCTGATGATGGTTTGCTCAATTTTAAAAAAATCGATCATTTTAAAGATTCACCGGTTCAGTTCATATCATCAGAGCAAGCATCCCAAAAATCGGAGCGCTTCGAATTTATTGATAACAACGGTAAACGATTTTTAGCCCAATTCTCTGTTTTTCCTGTTCAATACAATCAATCATGGCGAGTATTGTCGGTAGCGCCCATCGATGATTTTTTAGATGGTTTAAAGCAAAGCAATAATGAATTAATCTTATATAGCTCATGCATTCTAATTGTTTTAATCATTGCTTGTTATTACGCTTCAAGAATTATCTCTAAACCTCTTGAGCGCATTACGGGCGATGTTCAGAATCTTTTAGAACTTAAAACAGCAAATACCCAAGACAAGCCAACTTCCATTTATGAGCTCAGTGTATTATCCAACGCGGTAAATAAATTAAAGGTCACGCTGAATGCCTTTATTTGCTTTGTGCCTCGTGGCCTTGTGAATGATTTATTAATATCCGGTCAGGCAATTGAAACAGGGGGTGAAAGCCGCTACCTCACGATGCTTTTCTCCGATCTCAAGGATTTTTCTACCCTTTCGGAAATTACCCCGTCCAGAGAGTTGTTAAGGCGTGTTTCTTCCTATCTTGAGTTATTCACCCATGCAATCAATGAAGAAACGGGAACCGTTGATAAATTCATCGGTGATTCTGTTATGGCATTTTGGGGAGCCCCCTTGCTCAACCAAGACCATGCTTATCATGCATGCGTAGCAGCCATTAAAGCCAAAGTGAGAATGAAAGACCTCAACGCGCAATTATTAAAAGAAGGCCACCCTCCTCTCGTAGTAAGAGTTGGCATTCATACGGATGCGGTGTTGGTAGGGAATATTGGTTCTCAAGAAAGAATGAGTTACACCGTCATGGGTGATGGCGTAAACATTGCTTCACGCCTTGAGGGAATCAATAAAGAATTTGGTACCAGCATCTGCGTGAGTCACAATGTCTTTAAAGAGACTGGCGAGAGGTTATGGCTCAGACCTATTGATCAAATCGCAGTGAAAGGCCGTAAGGGCTTGATTCAAATTTATGAGTTGCTGGGCATTCGCGATTCTCTAGAAGAAATCAATGCCGATCAGCGATCACAAGCTTTATGTACTGCAACTGAAAAAGCTTACCGATTGTATGCGGCTGGCAAATTTGTCGAGGCAATGGAGTGTTATAAACAGAATGATGCGCAATATAACGATGGCCTATCTAGGATCATGGCAGCCAAATGTCTCACTCATATGAACCCCCAATAACATCACGTCTGTGAGGTATATTTTTATATCTACCAACGCAAATTCAGCTTCTAAAAATATCAAAGGGTTCAATTTTTAAGACTTTTCTGATGCCGATATAACTAGATAAAGCGGCCATGAATAAGACCAGAACAAAAGCCCCAAATAGGTTCGTATAAGTAATGATGGCTGCATAGTTAGGTAGATTCGCATGCGCGATCATAATCATCATAGTGACTAAGCCGATCCCTAGCCCATACCCTGTTAAAGAAGTAAAAGTGGCCATAAAAAATATCATCAAAATCAGTTGGCTATTTTTTGCGCCAATTGCTTTTAAGGCACCAAATTTGTCAAGATTCTCAAGAATAAAGGTGAAGAAGGTCGTACCAGAAATGCTGAGACCTACAATGAAACTAATCACTGTCATCATCAAGATATTGACCCCCACACCTGTTTTAAAAACATAGAAAGACGTCACTGCATCGTTAAATTCTTTCTTGGTTTTTGCAACATAACCCAGCTCAGCAACTGCCCTTTGAATGGAAATAACTGCGGCCTCCGATTTAGGCTGGACTAAAATATAAGAAATATTGAAGCGGGACGTTGGGATATAGGATGTAGCGCGATGAAAAGTTGTATAAAGAGTGGGCACACCATTCAAGCCATTGGCTGCAACCGCAGCAATCCCAACAATCACGCTTCGATGATCGTTGAGTTCAAAGTTGGTTCCTAATTGAGGGTTTTCGAGTTTTGAGAACTCAGAATCATGAACCACAATGAAGCCATTATCGGCAAAGATATCTTTGATTTCTCCTTGCTCTAATAGAGGACGCCCAAACAAAGTCTGGTCATCTAGTCCAATCACACTCACCCCTTGATAGGTTCCATCCGTCAAACGCACTTGTCCACCGCCGATAAAAACAGGGACGGCATAACTCACCCCATCCAAACTTCTCACCGCATTCAGTAGCTTATCCGGCAACGGTATAGGACTGCTAGGCGTGGTTACTGCCGGATCCATCACCCACACAGAAGCACCAATATTGGTAACGGTGGAATAAGCGCGATTCAAAATCCCCACAAACATGGAAGTGGTTTGCATCATCAAAAAAACAGAGAAGGTAATACCCAGTAACAAGGCAAAAAACTTACCCTTATCATTGACCAGTAACTTAAATCCTATTCGAAGAATACCCATATTTCTCATGAATGCAGATCGGGTGGGTTCCACCACCCTCCCCCTAAAGAAACAAAAAGCGATACCGTATCCTGAAGGCGTTGAGCATAAGCCTGCCAATAATTGATCTGCGCTTGTTGATACAAAATTCTGGCATTAAGTACTGCCCCATAATCTGTGAGGCCTGCCGCATTGTTTAGCTCTGCCAGGGTGAAAGTTAATTCTGCATCAGCTTTAACTTGATCTAACGCTGCCAAGTAGGAGGCATCATGCTGAAGAGCGGTGAGTGCATCGCTCACATTTGCAAATGCGTTAAGAACTGTTTGCCTGTATTGCGCTTCTGAACTCACCAGTTGTTGAATAGCGGCCTCTTTTTGATAGGACAACGTACCCCCTGTAAAAAGAGGAAAATTGATCGAAGGGCCAATTGACCAAAATCTTTGTGATGGACCATTCAAGGCATTCAATTGTGGGCGGGTAAATCCTCCCCCTGCAGTCAAACTGATGCTAGGCCAAAGCATTGCAGTCGCCACACCAACCGCTGCACTATTAAAATGCATTTGCGCTTCAGCAATCAAAATATCCGGGCGCTGCCGCACCAGTTCAGAAGGCAAGCTAAGTGGCAAATCCGAGGGCAAAGTCATGGTTCTGAGTGTTGCATTGGGCAATGACGCTTGAGAGGTATCTTCCCCCAACAAACTCGAGATGAAATGATCTATTTGATCTTTTTTCTGTTCTGATTGAGCCAACGCGGCTCTGCTGTTTTCGAGTGATTCAGAAACACTCAAAATACCGGCATATGACGTCATTCCTGAATCAGCTTGGTTTTCGAGTAATTGTTTTTGAAGCTTTAAGTCATGAATTAAGCCAAGTTCTAGCTGAATGACTTCGTGATATGCCGCCTTCGCTATTGCTGCATTCACCATATTCGCCTCTACACTCAGATAGGCGGCACGAGTAATGTTGAGTTGTGCTTCAGCACTCGCCTCTAATCCCTCTACAGTCCGTCGTTCAAGGCCAAATAAATCTAGGGTGTAGCTAACCAACCCGCTAAGGGTGCTGACATTGAATTCAGCAGACGAAAGGCTTGAACCATTCACAAGGGGCGCATTGCGTTGATGGCTCGCGCTGAGCCCTATATTCACTTGAGGATAAAAAACACCCATCCCTGCTCTTACTGCATCCTGGCTTCGCCGCAGACTAGCCTTTGCCGCCTCAAGACTTGGGTTCTGTGCAAGTGCTTGATCCACCCATTGATTGATTTCAGCAGACTTAAATAAGTGCCACCAATCGGAGTGCAACACCTGCTTTGGATTAAAGTGTTGAGCCTTGCCAACTGCCGCAACTGTGCCAGTTTGATCGGCGTGATTGCTCAAATACGCTTTTTGTGAAGAAGCGGCAGGACGCAGAAAATCAGGCCCCATAGCGCAAGCACTCAAAGCAAATGCCATCAAGCGCAATACTATCCCTACGCGTCGGCTATTGAAAAATACAAGCATGACTATTTTTTGCCAATATAAACATCAACAAGCTGCCCAGGATAAATAGCCGTGTGTTCAGGTTTCAGAAATTTAAATATCACTGGCAAAACCCTTAAATCCACCTTCTCTTGCCTTTGATTGGCCAACTCAATTTTAGGAGTGAGGATGGGCTGAATACGATCAAAAGTCAGTTTTACTTTCTGATTACTTCCTTGCAATGTCATTTCTGCTTGAATATTTTGTGGGTCAGGTAAACGCGAAACGAGAACCTCATCTACAAAGCAACGTACTGACATGCTGTCTTGCAAAGCACCCATGATGATCAGAGGATCATTGTTTTGCGTATAGGGATTGTAAGTTCCCTGCGCCATGGCATACGAACCAGGGCTTGCATTGACAGCGAGAACAACCCCCTCTACTCGGGCGCGGATGACATACTTATCCAGAGATGCTTTGGAAGCCTCATAAGATTGAAATAAAGACTGAACCTGTTTTTCTTGGTTTTGAATATCGTAAGTCCATGCTCCTGCTTGGGTAAGCTGCAACTGACGCTCAGCGACCTTCAAAGCAGCTTCAGTTTGCAGAACGGTATCCCGAGCAATGTCGAGTACATCTTTGCTAATTGATCGCGCATCCAGTTCATAAGAAGCCTTTCGCTTCGCATATTGATCGGATGCTGCTTTCAAGTTGGCTTCTCCCTGCGCTACTTGCGCCTTGGCAATATCAAGTGCCTCAGGTCTTGGTAAGGCATGGAGTTCTTCGAGTAAAGCTTTGGCTGCTTCAGCTTGAAGGTGTAATTGCTTTGTGGTGGCACGTTGTACGGTGTCATCTAAAACAATAAGCGGCGCTCCGACTTTAACGATTTGTCCCTCACGAACAAGAACTTTTACGATGGCAGAAGCCACCTCAGGATAAATATTGATATTAGATCCACTACCCTGGGTACTTTCGATGATGCCATTTGCAAATATTGCACTCTCATAAGGGCTACTTGCGGGAATAAATACGGGTGCTTGCGCAGGATGTTGTAAAGAAAAATACCACGCCGCTACTCCCCCAAAGATCAGACCTAAACCCGCAATCCAAAAGATCCCCTTCTTTTTCATGGCTCCTCGCTTTCAAACTTCGAAATCTTTCCGTTTTCCATATATACAATACGGTCTGCAAATTCATTGATCCGTGCGTCATGCGTCACAATCAAAATGCACCGTTGGGGATTAAGGATTTTTTCTTTGACAAAAGCAATAATCCTTTTCCCCGTATCTCCATCAAGTGATGCCGTGGGTTCATCCATCACTAAAATTTCTGGGCCGGCCACCAGCGACCTTGCGATCGCTACCCGCTGTTGCTCGCCTCCTGATAACTGAATGGGCAAGATATCTAAGCGCTTGCCTAGATTCATCATCCTCAGCATCTCTCTGGCTCTATCCAAAGAACGATCCCAGTTTTCACCTCTGAGGATAAGAGGTATCGCAACATTTTCAGCCGTGGTCAGTCGGGGAAAGAGATGAAAATCCTGAAATACGAACCCCATATGATTCAAACGAAAATCTGCCAAGGCATTATTGTCTTTAGCCCAGAGATCTTCCCCCATCACTTCAACAGAGCCAGAACTAGGACGCAGAATGCCAGAGATCATGCTTAAAAAAGTGGTTTTACCGCTACCTGAAGGACCAACAATAAACAACATCTCACCAAAGTTTGCGGTGAAATGCACATCGCTCACCGCTAGGGTTCTAGCATCGGCTTCACCAAACCATTTACACAGCCCACGAGCTTGTATTGCAATGTGTTCATTCATGAAATAATGGTATGCTGAATACAGCTCCTTCATATTGATATGGGTCAAACTCACTCTAGCTTAGATCGCGTGATTGCCTCACGCAGAGGCATCCCCATCATTGATGATGGGGTAAGATGAGATACTTTTTGATCGCTCTTGGAGTTCTGCTACTAGCAGGATTCTTTTTTCTCTGGACCCCAGATCAGAAACGCGAAACGCTAGCGCAACGTTACAAAACAGAAGGAATGCGTTTTCTTCAACTGTCTGATTCACAGGTGCGAATCAGCGAGAGCGGTTCTAACAATCCAGAAGTCTTGGTATTACTTCATGGCTTTGGCTCAAGCTTAGAAACTTGGGATGATTGGGTGAAGCCTTTGTCGTCACGGTATCGCGTGATTCGTTGCGATATGGTGGGTTTTGGCTTAAGTGGTCCTGCCAGCATGCGCGATTATTCGGATGAAGCCGACGTGCGGCGCATCGCTGAGATGCTAGATCAACTTCATTTAGATAAAGTCACGCTGATTGGTCATTCACTGGGTGGTCGTGTCGCTTGGAATTTTGCGGCACGTTTTCCCGCCCGAACCAATAAGTTGGTTCTCATCGCACCGGACGGATTTCCTGATCTCAAAACCGTTGGAGAGCATACCTATGCGTTGCCGCAATTTGCAAAGCTGATGAAGTATGTTTTACCTTCTTTTTTAGTGAAGCAATCGATGGCACCCGCCTATAGTGATCCTCATCACATGACCGATGCCATCGTGCAACGCTATCAAGATATGTTGACTGCACCGGGGGTACGACAAGCGCTCATGGATCGAATGCAGCAAACCATGAACACCGATCCTACCGAGCGCCTTAAAAGCATCACCGCCCCTACCCTACTGATGTGGGGCGAGAATGATGCCATGATCCCTGTAGAAAACTCCCTGTCTTATCTCAAGATCATGCCTCAAGCCAAGCGAGTAGTCATTCCAAAACTGGGCCATCTTCTATTCGAAGAAGCCCCAACCAAGACACTGTCTGTGCTGACTGAATTTCTAGAGATGAATTCATAGAAGCCTCCCCAACTTGAATTTTGAACTTAGGTTTTTGGATCTGTAGTTTCCTGGTCTAGAATTTAGGGTCAGCGTTTAGTTTTTGGATTTCATCCCCCCTAACACCCCTTTTTTGGTAACGGGCTTCTCATCTTCTTCATCATCATCTCTATCTGAGTGTGGGTGAGGCCCGGGTACATAGTCAGGCGTTTTGGAAGCAATGAGCTCAGGATAATCCTGAACCATTGGGAATCCATACAAAGGCTTGTTCACCCCCTGATGGCAAGTGGCGCAGTAAATCTTTGGCCCGTCACCTGCTGGCCCCATGCGATTGAGAGGCAATAAGGTCGCTACCGTGGCTAAAGTGGTGTTATTTAAATCGCGCACCATCCGAATGCCATACCACGCAGTAGCCCGTTGCGGTCTACTCTGTTCCCAAGAATAAAAGGCTCGAGTGTTATGGCAGAAATCGCAGTTTACCCCCAATGATTCCGACATCACCATCATCATTCCGTAGGTGTATTTAGCCTGCTTAATCGAACGGCGATTTGTGTTGTCGGCTAGGGCGTCCGTACCCACAATGCGTAGGTTATCATTGCCTAATAAATAATGCTCTAGAACATCGGAAGGAAGCCCCGTATTGCCAGATGAAGCGGTAGGAAGACGCATAGGTGATCGGCCTGCAACCATTCCATGGGGATCGTTGTCATTCGGTTTAAACCATATTTTTTGAGGGACATTATTCCCTCGATGGCAAGTCCAGCAGGTCACGCCGGTTTTCCCTACGTGCTCTTTCCAATCGCTATTAATGTGGCGCACCATTTTGATCATTTCGCGCGCGACTAACTTAGGGTACTTGGTGTCCTCTTCGTAGTAAGGGGCGTTATGACAATACCCACAACCTTGCCCTGGTGCGACCCAATTCTTAATCGAGATCATGGTCCGGCCAAACTCTGACTTACTGTAGTCCCCGAGTAGTTGCACATTTTCATAGAATTCACCTGCGCGAGGGCCATCAGGATTTGCGGCAGGAAGAGGAACAGGTACTTTGTTTTTTTCAGCGAGCATGGCGATATCATGAGGTTTCGCATTTTGAACCAAGCCCAGCCCACGGGGACCGAGCTGGGTGGTTTGCGTTTTCTCGCAAGCTGCGCTTAGAAACACTATTGCAGCGATAAGCAGAGGTGTTCCTAGGCGCGATAGTTGCATGCTCTTACGCCTTTTTTTCAATAGAGCTTTTGTTATAAATTTAAGCATCACTATGTTTTTTCTCAGTTTTTTTGTCCGCCCAGCCTTGACAGTAGCAATGTGAGCACACTTCACCAACCAAAAGCGCACAACTGCCCTTCTCGCTGTCTTTGGCTACGCCGGGCTCGAGTAGGGATACCGTGACTTTAGGATAGCCTTCACTGTAGGGCTCAAAATTGGCACACCCCAAGCAGTTGTGACCCTTCTCATCGGGTGTGGTCTGGAAATAGAAATCTTCTTTATCAGATTTCCCTTTCTTTTTCTTGGCAGCAGCGGGTATCGATTGCATACCAATTGCCACTACACCAATCGCTGCAAGGAGTTGTGCCGCTTTACCCATCACTACGCGTCTTTCGGGTTGCTGAAGGTCTTGCTTACTCATTCATCTCTCCTCGTTAATGTGTTTTGATCACTTTTTAATAAAACTTCTCATTAAAAACTACAAAAAAAATAGGACTGAACACTGTCTTAATACAAGGACCACCACCCTAAATAGATCGTGTTGTTATCCCGAGCGTTTCTTCCAAAGCCGTTGTAATTGGTGCTAGCACCATTAAATTTGCTGTAGTCGGTGTATTGCAAAATGAGCCTGTTGCGACGTCGGTCCTCAGCATTATCCCAAGCAAATAGCCAGTTCAGCTCATAGATCATGGCTTGGCTATTGGGACTATTCTTGAAATAAGCACTTGTAACACTGGAACCCGCCGCGCTGGTCGCAGCCCCATCGGGATATAAATTAGCATCTGAACTTCCTGATACGCGCTGATAACCCACACTCATTCCATACCATTTTTCATAGTAGTAACTGACCTTAGTATTGATCGCGCTAAGGTTGTTTCTTAGGTTGGATGAATTTTGTTGAATAAATGACCCGTTCAAAGTTTGATCTTCATGCAAGTAATTAAACATGAAGCTCAGGCGATGCTTATCAGTGATGTATTGGTACTGCGCATCAATGCCTTTATCGTCATACACATCTGATGGCCCACCGCTTAACTGCGAGCCCCCTCCTGGTGTGGGATAAATACGCGGACGAAAACCATATGTACCAATCTCTACAGACTGCACTCCGTTCTGCCAATCCTTCTGAAAAGCTAAGCGATAATAGGGTGCCAGACCATCTAGATTTGTAGTGCTGTTATTAATGGTGAAGGCGTGAAGAACGCTTCTCGCATTGGTATAAGCACCCGCTTCAACGTAAAACAGGCGATTAATAAGTGAGTAAAAAGTCACTCCTACGACTGAATGCCCCAAATTATTGGCTGGCGATAAACTCGGGTTCATCCCCAGAATAGGAGCAGCGCCTGGCGTCACAGCCACCGAGGATGACAGATAGGGCCAGCCCCATACCCCCGTGGTGTTGTAAATATCGGACATCCCGGGATTATTATTCACGCTCATCCCATACAGTATTTTTAGGTTTTCGGTTTTATACTCCTCCTCGGGTACAAACCGAATTTCAGTGTTGTCTTGTGAGGCTTGATGGGTGATCCCATCATAGGTGTACTGGCAGAAGCATCCAATACCGTCGGCCAGCTTACCATTCAGAAAAAGAGAACCTGCCTGAAAGAGTGTTTGCCCATTGTATTGCTTAGGTACTTGTGCTGAATCGGCTGCACTTCCAGTAATCGAAGAATATCCCTGCTGCGATACATCCTGAGTAGAGGTCCGGGATACCTGCAACCACATCGCAAGAGGGATCACGGGCGGGGGATCATTGAAGTTGAATGAGACCAGAGGGCGGTTGGCCTCCTCGCTCTCTTTCATGTCCTTCATTTCTTGATAGCCACCAAGCTTAAAGCGGCGGCCTACATTGGTGAGCTCTAGCCAACTCATGTGGCATTGCGTACAGTCCCAACCCGTTTGGCGGGCAAATGAGGGAACCGCGTTGGCGTCATTGTGATAGACGAAAAGCAGGCTAAACAGAAGCAACAGGATGGGCATCCTGAACAAAATACGTGAGCGCATTTCTTTTCCTCCCAACTACATTTCAACCACTAAGTCTCTGTGGACTCATGATGGTTTATTTCTCTGTTCTAGTTTTTCCCCTTAAACAAGAATCTCCTTGTATGTAAAAACATGAGTGATCAATGCTGGGTTGAAAGTATGGGACTTAAAAATTAAAGCCATATCAATAACACCCTACATCATTTTTAATGTTGTTCTGTAAAATAGTGTAAGTCAAGCTGCGCTGCACTACTTTGTGCGTTTAAGCTGTCTTTCTAGCAAGCTCAGTCAATGTAATTTCAATTTCTTTCTCAGGGCGCGTTGTGAGTCTTGCTGCGGGGCGAACGCTATCTGGGTCAAGCACCCTAAAATCAAAGGTATTCATTAGCCTTGCAAGAATGAGGGTTGCCTCAAGGGTAGCAAAGGCGGCACCGACACAGACACGAGGACCAAGGCCAAAAGGAATATAGGCACCCACGGCATGGGCTTTATCTTCCTCATTCACAAAACGATCCGGATCAAAATGATTCGGATTACTCCATAAATCGGCATGGCGGTGCAAACTCCAAGGCGCAATCATGATCATATTGCCGCGCTTCACCGCATAGTGACCAATCGTAGTGTCCTTTAAAGCAACGCGCGGAATAAAAGTGATGGGCGGATACAAACGCATCGATTCACGGAAAACATTGCGGGTGTAGCTTAAGCGCTTTGCTTTTTCTAGGGTGAGTTCACCCTCGCCCACTACAGACTCATATTCTTGACGCATGCGTTTTGCTGCATGAGGGTGCTGAGACAAAATGTAAAAAGCCCAAGTAAGTGCGCTGGCTGTGGTCTCATGGCCCGCCAAGAAAAACACGCCCAGTTGATCAATCAATTCCTCGCGAGAAAATCCTTCCCCTGTTTCAGGATCACGGGCCATCAGCAAGGCTTGAGCGATATCATCAGGGCCAGTCTCTAATCGTTCCTTACGCTCATCCAGCATCACTCCAATATGAGACCGAATTCGCTCGCACGCTGCGGCAACAGCGGGGGGTTGAGGAATAGATTCCCAGGGTTTGCCCAGTATCAATCTACCTAAATCTACGCTTGCACAGCTGCGTTCAAAGATCAAAAAGTCTTCAAATACACTGCGCGCTACCCCTTGATCTAATGAGGTAGAAAAAATAGCTCGACACACAATATCTGCGGTCAATCGGCTCATCACTTTATCGAGAGACAACACCTCACGTTTGGCTGCAGACTGTTTTAAGTCTCTCACATGATCTTCAGTAGCCTCAAACATCGACGCATAGGAACGATCAATGCGCATATGAGAGAACGCTGGATCAATCATGCGGCGCTGACGCTTCCATACCTCTCCATGAGAGACAAACATAGATCGTCCCACCAAGCCTTCTAGCGCACTCACCATCAAATCGTTTTTAGGAAAGATGTGCTGAGGGTCCTTGAGAATGTCCATCACCATGGCAGGATCATTCACCAGCACGATTCCGCGTCGAGACCAACCCAAGCGACCAATCTTGACGGTGTAGGCTTCGGCAGGAAGTAAGCTCAACAGATTGCGTTCACCGCGTGCAATCACCCGCAGTAACGAAGCGATCGCAGATAAAGGTTCAGGCGCGGGGGGGCGGTAAGCCACTTCTGGGTTGGGACACACCGCCAATACCGTATTCATCAAGCGATCACCGAAGAAGACGACAGTTTGCTGGGGCGTTTTGAAGCGCGAATACGAATCCAGTGATACAAGATAATCGCCACACCCATCACCAAAGGGATCGACCAGGTGATAGGGCTCAATGCAGCTTTGGGTAAAAGATGAACCGCACCAAAAGCAGTGAACGCGGTATAGACAGAAATACCGGTTCCCACTAAGGCCTTTACGTGTTCCATAAGGTAAGCATAAGCCGGCGGCTGATCTGTAAATGAGAACCACAGGTTGGTGGCGGCTGAAGCCACTCCAATGATCGGCATTCCCAAGAGTAATGGTTGGCCAATCACAATACCTTGCCAGCCGCAATTTAAGGCCAGAATCACAACGATGATTTGCAGCGTTACAGAGAAAAAACTCCGGTTACGCCGATGATCGCGCTTATTACGCACCACCTCTAGTCCATGCCAAGCCAAACTCACGGTAAGTAGGGCGAGATAAATCATCATCCAACCAAATACCGCCTGCGTCATGACGGGTTCCATCAACAGATGGGGATGCGTGGCAACCGGATCGCGCAGGGTACACACCCCCATACTGAAGGCCATACTGGCTGTCACCATCATCAACCAGCAGAATATTTTTCCCCAAAAGCGATGATTCATTGCCCCTTTCTTACCGATCACCGGAACCCAAAACATGACAAGTCCCGTTGCGCCAGCAACAACATGAATAATTAAAAAAAACTTGAAGGGCCACATTTTATGTATGCTAGTCCTATTATTAAGGTATTTGCCGATAGTTCAAGCACTTACTAATAAAGTATTCGCTATTCAAAAAGAACCCCGCCGAAGCGGGGTGCGCACCAGGGGAAAAGCACGCAAAAAAACTGCGGAGCGGGGATGCTCCGCAGTGAGCCACTAGTTCGCTGCCGTTTTGGCAGCACTTCCAATTTCTGCCTCTAGCTTTGCAGAAGCATTGCTTCTTGATTTCTTATTCTTTTTTGGCGATGACTCTTCGCTAGAATCCTTTGCTGCGGGAGCCACAACTACGCTTGGCGATGGGCCTTGAAGTTCGGGATAATCCCGAGCCATACTGACTCCATACAAAGGCTTGTAAACACCCTGGTGGCAAGTAGCACAGTAGGTTTTTGCCACATCACCCGTTGGGCCCAAACGATGCGCTGGGAACACTTCAGTCAAAGGCTTCATATAGTCATTGTTTAAATCTCTAACCATACGAATGCCATACCAAGCAACTGAACGCTCAGGAGTACTTTGCTGCCAATCTGCAAAGGCTCGCGTGTTATGGCAGAAGGTACAGTTCACACCTAATGACTTAGAGAAATGCATCATCAATGCATAGGTCCACTCCGTTTGCTTAATCGACTGGCGATCTTCACCGGTTGGAATAGCGGTTGTGGATGCCATACGAATATTATCTTTGTTGTCGAGATAATTTGTGAAGGGATCAAAAGGAAGTGATGAATTACCCATCGATGGTTTTGGAGAACCCACGCCCATACGATTCCCTAAATAGCCCATTGCAGTGCGGGGGCCCTCATCCTTAAACCAGATATTCGAAGGGACTGGATTGCCCCGGTGACAGGTATAACAGGTCACCCCGGTTGCCTGAACATGCGATTTCCAGTCAGCGTTGATATGACGTGTCATCTGCAGCATTTTTCTAGCGACGACCTTGGTATACAGAGAGTCATCCGCAAAATTTGCCAAGTTATGGCAATACGCACACCCTTGCTGAGGCGCTACCCAGTTAGAGATCGAAAGCATGACGCGTGTAAATTGCCCGGCAGAAAGATCACCCAAGACTTGAACATTTTTATACACTTGCGACGCTCTTGGGCCACTGGGATCTGCAGCAGGAATCCCTTCAGGGACTTGATTGGCTGCAAAGTTTGCTTGCATTGTGGCGGGATGCTCCACATCCACCATTCCCGTCCCCCTAAAACCCCATTGAGCTGTTTTATTGGGAGGCAATTCACATCCTGCTAGCAATGCAATAGAAGCAATCAGCAAAAGTGTCTGGCGAGTGAACCGAGAAAAATAGGTTTTATCCATGGAAAACGTATCCTTAGTTGGTTGGCGCGCCAGGCAACGTGGCCGGATCCACTACGGGCATGATTGGGTAGGCTGGGGCAACGTGGTGTTTAACAGCCCATAAATACCAGTTATCTACAGCAGTTCCCGTCAGCAAGATTCCAATACCACCTGTGAGTGGGCAGAGAATTGCAAACCACCAAGCCCAACGGTGAACGGATTCCATCGTGGCGTTAAAACCCATGGTCCAGCGCCAGAACAAAGCAGCACGTTCAGAGGCGGTTCCACGATCAATAATCTGCTCGATTTCGCGTTCACCACCATAACGCCCCACGGCCAAGATGGTGGCGCCATGCATCGCAAACAGCAGCGCCGAACCATACAGAAAAACAATCGACAACATGTGGAAAGGGTTATAGAACAGATTGCCATAACGCAGAGACAAAGCAGCAGTCCAGTCTAAATGAGGGAAGAAACCAAATGGAGGTGCTTCACCCCATGCACCCATGAGTATCGGACGGAAGAAACCCAGCACCATATACAGCCAAATCGCGGCACCAAACGCCCAACAAACATGCAATCCCAATCCCAGTTGTTTGGCGATACGATAAGTACGTATCCACCACAGGAAAATAGCGGCAGTCAAAAATGCACCGTCGATCAACCACCACCCTCCTTCGCGTAATGGAGGGGTATGCAATCCATAAGCGGGTGAAGGAGGTTCCAGTGCTAACCAAGGCCATAATCGAAGAAATTGAACGGGATCCCAGTTCACTGAAGCCCACATATTGAGACCAATAATCTCAAAAGCGATCACACCACATAGTATCGAGGCGATACCAAACCAGCCCAAAAAAATAGGGCCAATTCGAGCATTACCAATCTTACCAGCAAGGTAAAGATGGAAAGAGCCAGAACTCCTATCGAATACGGTGTTCTCCTCCATGGGCACCGTATGGGGATGGGCGCTCCTAACCTGAGTACGGGTAAAGATATTTTGATATTCAATATTCATGATGCTCTCCCCTTATTTCCAGAACGGCAAGTCAAGCCACCATGACCACCACTCAGGCCAGCCTTTTGTCCAAAATGGTCCGCTAATAATGATGCAAACCGCACTCCAAAAAACAGCATTGAGCGCTAGCACTAAACCAAGGCGGTGAATGCCTAAAGTTCCAACTGAGTAGCCAATTAAATCTAAGAAGTAGGTATCTTCATGTTCAGGGGTTTTTACAATCTGTCCACCACCCGGGTTAGTCGCTGACAACACCAGCGCTCCATGCAAGGCCAAGGCTAAACAGTTGGTAAAGAAGAAGGTGATCGCCAACATGTGCGCAGGGTTATAGTGGAAATGCAGGTATTGATAACCCACATTAGAGACCCAGTCTAAGTGCGCCAAGATTCCATAAGGGAAACCATGACCCCAAGCACCCAGCAAGAGGGGGCGGATCACCACCAAGCTCACATACGCAAAAATTGCAACGCTGAAGGCAAATGGAACGTGATA
>CAIVHB010000168.1 GCA_903905585.1 uncultured Ferrovum sp.
CAAATCCCTGAGAGATACTCACTGTACCTCGAGACCCCGTTGAACCGCCGTTAACATTAAGTACAATACCTGCAGCCGGTGACCCCGCCGAGGCCGTTAAATTCTGCCCACTTCCTGTAGCAGGAAAACCATCTATGGTCCCGGCTACATCGGACCCTTCAGTGAAAACCGAACTAGAACCCAGTACCGGGGTAGCGGCCGACCCAGCCAAACTGACAAAGGAACTGCTCCCATAACTTGAACTAGTAAAACTGAGATATCCATTGCTATCAGCTGCCACAGATACGGATTTTCCCGCAGTAGAAAGTGTGGAAGAACCATTGATCGCAGCTTGATAAGCAGATGCTAAATCATCTGCGGAAGTGTATGTACCGGATGGAATCGTTACTGAAGTCGCCACTCCATCCAGTGAAACGCTCAGAGAGTTATTCGTATCATCAACCGTATAAGAACCTGAAGCCACTGGGGTAGTAGAGCCTGTTAGCACCCCTTGGGTAGCAATTTGACTGACATTAACATTATATTTTCCCGGACTCGCTTTACTACCAACCGAAGTGACACTCACTAAACTATCGCTGGCCACGCTATTTTGTGCAAATACAGCGCCAACCTTACCTGGGTTACTGGCAATAACAGAATTCAAAGTAGCTGAATTAAGACTTAAGGTGCCATCTTTCTGAAAAGTGATGCCAATATCAGTCAGCGAGATGGAAGTACCATCCGGCCCGACCATGGTGTTACCCAACATGCTCCGCATCTGGCTTTGCACCCTTAGCGCTGAATATTGTCCTGCCAGAGGCCCCGCATTAGTCGAGCTAGAGCCAGCCGCAGTCAATTGAGAAATAGTGTTGTCCATTGCATTGTAGGCAGACACCAATGACTGAACTTGCGTTGCGATACCACTGGTATTTTGTGCCACTGCCAGCGTGATGGAGCTAGTCGTGGTGGAGGACAAATTTAATGTTAAGCCAGTAATCGCGCTAGAGATAGCGTTGGTATGGCTGCTAATCGGTAAGCCATTGATGGTCATTGATGCATCTTGAGCTGCTTGCGTCAAAGTCATCGTATTCGTCGTTCCTGATGGGCTAGCATCAGTTACAGTGGGATTGGCTTGTGACGGGTCGTTAGCCAACAGTGTGCCAAGGGTTGCATCCCCCGTCACTGTGATTTTCATGTTGCTGTTTGCACCCGTCTTTGAACTTGTCAACTGCAAACGATAGGGGCTTGTCCCACCATCATTCACTATGGTGGCGCTCACGCCAAAATTAGCTTTATTGATCGCAGCAGCGATTCCTTGCAGGGAATTATTACTGCTATCAACCGTCACCGAGCCCCCCCCAAGAGAGGCATCTTGGCTAAATGTATTCGATGCAACAGTCCCAAACTGAAAGGAAACCGTAGTGCTAGTACCCGAACCGATTGCACTGATTTGGCTAGACTGCCCCGCCGCAACCAAAGTTTGAGATTGAGCCAACTGACTCACCCCAATCGAGTAGCTCCCTGCTGTTGCTTTAGAGCTGGCAGTAGCAGAAAGTACGGAGGTGTTAGAAGGTGTAGCCGTGAATGCTGTGTACTGTGTAGGGTCAGATAACCCGCCCAAGTTCGTTTGAAAGCTAGAGATCGCTGCCGTTAACTGACCATAAGCGCTGATCGTGCTTTGATAGCCTGCAATTTCAGTGTTGAGTTGGTTAATTGGTGCTTGAGCCACCGACATCAATTGGCTTACCAACTGATTCACATTTAAACCCGAACCGATTCCCGCAGAAGCCAGCGTGCCTTGGTTGGAGGCACTACTGACATTACCGATATTCCCCACGTTGGTGCTGGATGAACTAGACTTTCCTCCAGAAGAACCCGAACTACCGGATGAGTTGTTGCTCGTTGCCCCAGAATTGAGTGTGGACAACAAACTACTGATCCCATCGGTAGAAGCCATTGTTTTTTATGCCTTTTCGTTGAGTATATGTTGTTGCAAACCTTCAATAGCACTTGAAATACGTAAGAATTGTGCACTCGGTATTTGCTTAATCACCTCATTATTCGTGGTATCCACCACGCGCACAACTGTTTGCTTAGTATCAGGGTCAATCTGAAACTCTAAAGAAGGTGACAACTGCTTCATGGACTTATTACCTGCATCCATCGCAGCTTTGAGCGCTGCCTGTTTAGCTGAGTCTGCCTTCTGTGCATCAGCTTCTTGCTTATCAGGCGCTTGAGCGGCTGAAACAGAAACGGAAGACACCCTGGGTAGTTCAGGCGAAACATTCTGAACAGGAACTGGGGACCAAGCCTTACCCGCATCTGACGACGAACCCCCACCCGTCTCTCTAGTGGGCAACATCACTGAATTGTTTGTAGTAATCTCCATGTCGGAATTCCTCCAACCCTTAATTAACGAGGCTCATTAGCCCGAAAACCCCAGGAGTACAATACCCCCGGGGATGATTCAGATACCTTAATCTAAAACCCCAGATTAACCTTTCAACAGGGCCAAGACCGAGTTGGGCAAGGTGTTCGCTTGCGTCAACATGGCGGTACCAGCTTGTTGCAAGATTTGGGACTGGGACAAGGCAGCAGTTTGTGCGGCAAAGTCAGTGTCTTGAATACGGCTACGTGATGTTTGCAAGTTAATCGAACCTTGTGACAAGTTGTTCACCGTCAACTGGAAACGATTTTGAATTGCGCCCAAGTTGCCACGTTGCGTATCAATCTGCTGAATTGCGGAATCAAGCGTGGTTAAAGCAGTGGTTGCTGCAGACTGCGAGGTAAGGTCCAAGGTACTCAAGCCGTTAAAGGTTTGCTGAGTGGTAGCCAAGCCAGCAGCAGCCAGACCCGTTGTACCCGTGTCAGAGACTGCAAAACCAACTGCAGAAGACAAGGTTAATGAACCAATGGTTTGGTTGGTATCGGTACCCAGAGTAGGCGCTGTCGCTGCTGAGGCACGATTAGCGCTTCCTGTTGCTGTGTTTAAACCAGAATACGAAGAACCATTCGCTGTAGTACTGATGTTAATGTCACGACCATCAGATGCGGATAAAGTCAGAATACCCGTCGAGCTGTCTGATTTAGCGGTTACACCGGTTTGAGCGGAGATTGCATTGATTGCTGTCGCAATATTACTACCTTGAGTGGTCACACTTGCATCACCCAGAGCAGAACCTACAGCGTAGCCATTAATGTAAATATCACCAGCAACAAGGTTGTTCCCTGAAGCTGCAGTAGGTCCAGCCAGTCCAGTTACTGTGGTAGAAGCAGAGGCCGTAACCCCAGTTAAAGAACTTTGTGCATTGATTGTAGCAGCTTTAGCAAATGCGCTTTCAGCACTGAAGCCCGCTTGAGCATTAGTTCCGTTTGTGGAGGCTGAGGCACCAATTGTTACACCTGCTGTACCGGTATTTGAGTTAGTAATCAAAATTGAAGCACCGGAAGAAAACGCTATTGCAGATGTAGAAGTAGTACCAATTGCACCACCAGCAATATGACCACTGCCCGAGCTACCATCAAACTGATAGGCACCTAAGGAAGTAGTATTAGCTGCATTTAAGGTCATACCAACGGTCTGCCCAGAAGATGCACCTACTTGGAAGTTCACGTTTGAGAACGTACCGTCTAATAAACTCACACCGTTAAAGTTAGTGGTGCTGGAAACACGATTAATTTCAGACAAGAGGTTTTGTGACTCTTGATTGATCGACTGACGGTCAGCAGAAGATAAAGTACCGGTTGAAGACTGCACAGCCAATTGACGCATACGCTGCAAGTCACCCGCGATGGAAGACAAAGCGCCGTCGGCTGTTTGAACCAGGGAGATACCGTCGTTTGCGTTGCGACCAGCCTGGTTAAGACCATTGATCTGCGAAGTCATACGATCAGAAATCGCAAGGCCTGCAGCATCATCCGCTGCGGAATTAATACGCAGACCAGATGACAAACGTTGAATAGAAGTATTCAGGCCAGACTGTGACTGGGTCAGGTTGTACTGGGCCTGCAGCGATGCGTAGTTGGTATTGATATAAGAAGCCATGTTGTCAGTCTCCTAAAAAAAACTAAATTAAAATGCTCGTGGACCCCGGAGGGATTCCGGCGTGGTCCACGTGCTGTGGCCCGGTGTCGCCGCTTAAAAACTCGGCAGTATTGCTGCGCCGATGTAAGCCTTAACGGTAGACAGAAAAAAAACTTTAACTTCTAAAATTTTTTGCCTGTCAAGTACCATGTCTGGCATGAAATCACTTACGGCTGCCCTCAAAAAATCTTGAGAAATCTTGGCGCAAATCCCTAGCAATCAGGGCTTCATTGCTTGAGAAAAATAAAATAGTGGGATTTTCGGGCCTTTCTTTTAATAAGGGATTCAAAACAACTTAGGCAAAATAGCGTTGCGCCTCAAGTTTAGTAGGCGGGTAGCCGTAAGCTTAATCACCTGGGCAAATGCACCGGGGACTTAAGTTTTCGGCTTATAAGTTTGAACTGTTTATATATAAGGCCGCGATGAGAGCAACCCTGAAGCGCATACACCCTTCCAGAAAATCGGGAGTTGAAAACATG
>CAIVHB010000169.1 GCA_903905585.1 uncultured Ferrovum sp.
AGTCGAGGCGGAAGCCTTGTTTGAGCAATTTCATGCCCTCGTGATGGGTACCTCGGATATTGATCCTGCCTTACTGGGCAAATTACAGGTGTTGGCTGGCGTGCAGGAATTTCCTGCGCGGGTGAAATGCGCCACTTTGGCTTGGCACACGCTGCATGCTGCGCTGCATGGCGAACAGCAAGTCTCAACGGAATAAGGATAGATCAGCATGTTTGAATGGTTAAAAGAGCCCGAGCAGCCTGCCCCCAAATCCCAAGAGGAAATGGAGCAAGCGGTCATCGACCAACTCAAGACCGTGTATGACCCAGAAATCCCCGTCAATATTTATGATTTGGGGCTGATCTATGGTGTGGTGCTGGCTGAAGACGGCAAGCATGTAGATATCCAAATGACCCTCACCGCACCCGGGTGCCCTGTTGCCCAGACTTTCCCGGGAGAAGTAGAAGGCCGCATTATGGAACTCTCTTTTGTTGATACTTGTAAAGTAGAGCTCGTTTGGGAGCCTACTTGGACGCGAGATCGCATGACCGAAGCGGCCATGTTAGAACTGGGAATGATGTAAGACAATATGGGCGATTGGTTCAGCGTAGAGGGCGATGACGCTCTAGCCGAAGGTGAAACCCTAGCGGTTGATATGGAAGGCGTGCCGGTTTTGCTCGTCCGGCAGGGTGGCTGTGTATTCGCTATGGAAAATCGTTGTACTCACGATGGTAGTGAGTTGAGCGGAGGGCAACTCGAAAACGGCGTATTGGTTTGCCCCCACCATGGGGCCAAATTTGCCCTTAAGGATGGCGAGGCCCTGTGCGCCCCCGCCTACGAACCGCTCACGATGTTTGTTGTGCGGGTTGAAGAGGGTGTCATTCAGGTTAAAGACGAACGTTGGTAAAGCCCGTTAGCTGCGATAAGCCTTACTGTAATTCTCCTACCTTTACATCTACTTCTTCACTATGGTGCTTTCGCCAAACCTCTAAGGTGATGGTTTTTCCCGGTTGCGTAGCCCCCACCATGCCTGGAAGATCGCGGGATGAGTCAACTACGCGTCCCGCATACCTAAGCACTACATCCCCACTTTGCATACCGGCTTGCTCAGCAGGAGAGCCACGTTCAACTTGTGCAACCAATGCACCCTTAGGACGATCCAAACCAAAAGACTCTGCTAATTCTTTGGTGACTTCTTGAAGGCGAACACCTAGTCGCCCCCGCGTCACTTTTCCGTTTACTTTAAGTTGATTTGAGACATTGGTGGCGAGATCAATCGGAATAGCAAACGAGATCCCCATAAAGCCCCCTGTTTGACTATAAATCTGCGAATTGATCCCCACTACTTCCCCGCGCAAATTAAAGAGTGGGCCCCCAGAGTTTCCAGGGTTTACAGCTGCATCGGTTTGAATAAAGGGCGTGTAGTTTTCATCAGGTAAGGATCTACCCACCGCGCTCACAATGCCTTTGGTTACGGTGCTATCAAATCCAAAAGGTGAGCCAATGGCCATCACCCACTCCCCGACTTTTAGTTTGCTGGGATCACCCACAGATACAGTTGGGAGTTTTTCTGCTTTGATTTTGATTAAAGCAACATCGGTACGTCGGTCTGAGCCAATCACTTTGGCTTTGAATTCGCGTTTGTCGGTGAGGCGCACCACTACTTCTTCGGCATTGGCCACTACGTGGGCATTAGTCATGATGTAACCGTCCGGGGTTACGATGAAGCCAGAACCTAGGGACTTAACTTCTCCGTCAGATGGGCCTTCTCCTCCGCGAGGAATCCCATGCGGTGGGCCAAAGCGACGGAAGAAGTCCCCTAAAGGTGGCTCTTCATCATCTGTCATTCGATGCGTCGTGACTTTTTGCGTGATACTGATATTCACTACAGCTGGCGCAGCTTTATCGACTAGAACTGTAAAATCCGGAAGCTGCGTGCCGGGCGGGATGACGGGTTCGCGATTTAAGGTCAAACCATCTTTGATGTACGTTGTCTCTGCGCCGCTTGAATTTGTCTCTTTGTGCTTACCCTCGATTTTTCCGCAAGCAGCAAGTGCCAGGATCAGGGCAATGATGAGCGTACATCCACTATAGGAAGTTAAGGGGGTAGGGAGGGTGCCTTTTAAGATCATCCAGAACGAGCATAATTTGGATGATTGAGAAGAAGGGGCGCGTAAGGAAGAAGCGAGCATATTCAATGAGGCCTTTCGAACCGTTATTAAGCAATATCTGACATTCTCTCAGAGCTTAGGTTCTAAGATAAAAAAACTCGCGTTTTCGTGACAAGGTTTTGTAGCCTAATCCGGCATCCTGAATAGATGTCAGCGACCCAACTCTCCATCATACTTAGCCGCGCTCTTTTGGGCGCCCGAGTCATTCCTGTCAGTGTTGAGATTCATTTGGGGAATGGTTTGCCACAATTCAATATGGTGGGCTTGCCCGACACCGAAGTACGTGAGAGTCGCGAGCGCGTGCGGGTGGCGTTGCTGGCTAATGGCTTTGAATTTCCTCAAAGACGCATTACCGTGAATTTGGCTCCTGCTGATTTACCCAAAGAGTCTGGTCGCTTTGATTTACCTATTGCCCTAGGCATTCTGATTGCCTCACAACAAATCCCCCCTTCAGCTAAAAATCTAGAGTTTGCGGGAGAGTTGGCTTTAGATGGCCAGCTAAGACCCATCCGTGGGGCGCTTGCGATGGCAGTGGCTGCGCATAGAGAGGGGCGAACGCTAGTACTGCCCAGTGTTTCAGCCCAAGAAGCTGCGCTCCATCCCGAAGCGTCTATCTTGTCTGCCCCAAGCTTAGCATCAGTCTGCGAGCATGTTTTAGGCAAGCAAAAACTCGAGGCAGCTAGCCCATCCCTGTTGATTAAAAAGCCAATAGATGGGGA
>CAIVHB010000170.1 GCA_903905585.1 uncultured Ferrovum sp.
AGACTCGAAATACGCCAGATACAATCCTTAGAGCAGGATCTTGTCTCGGGAGTTTGGGGCCTGCGTGAACCAGATCCTTCATCCTGCCCAGAAATTGAACCTGCCAAGCTGGATTTTGTTTTGGTGCCTGGGGTGGCATTTGATCTTTATGGGAATCGCATGGGGTATGGCGCAGGGTTTTATGATCGCCTGCTGTCTGACCATAAGCTGGTCGCCCCGCGTGTTTCTGCCTTTTTTTCTGAGCAGTTGGTAGATCAAGTTCCTCATGAACCGCATGACGTTCCCGTCGATATACTGGTCATGCCGCATAAAATTTTACGCGTGCGTCATACAGACCCGCGCCCCTAATGACTGGAAAATCATCATGTCTCAATCAACTGAACAAGAACCCCGCCAACAGTATTTATTAGCAACGAGCTTCACGGGTTGGAAGCGTATTGCCTATTTAGAGTGGGGCGATGAACACAATCCTGATGTGGTGGTCTGTGTGCATGGTCTCACCCGCAATAGCCGTGATTTCGACACCCTAGCCCGCGCATTGGCTCCGCGTTATCGCGTTGTCTGCATGGATGTGGTGGGCAGGGGCTTAAGCGACCGGCTTGATCACCCAGATGAATATAACTATCCCAGATATGTGGTTGATGCCTCGCTGTTATTGGCCAGACTTAATGTAGAACGTGTGCATTGGGTGGGTACCTCGATGGGGGGCTTAATGGGAATGATGATGGCAGCCATGCCCAATCATCCTTTCCGCAGTTTGGTGATGAACGATATTGGTTCTTTCATTCCTGGTGATGCATTGCGTGGCTTAGCGGAATATGTGGGGAAGGCCGCAGCGTTTGATAGCTTAGAAAAAGTAGGGCGGTATCTGGCCGTGATCCATGCTGCTTTTGGTCCGGTTCCGGATGGGCATTGGATGGAAATGGCCAAACATTCGGCCTATCAAGCTGCCAGCGGAGAATGGTTTCTGCGCTACGATCCCGCCATTGCGAAGGTATTTCTCAAGCCCATTGAAGACAGAGATATGTCTGCAATTTGGACTGCGGGAAAAGTACCCACCTTGGTGCTGCGCGGTGCGGCCTCTAACTTATTGACTGAAGATACCCTCAAGCGGATGTTGAGCACGCGCAGCGATGCACGTGCAATGACCTTTGAAGGCTGCGGTCATGCCCCTTCTTTGCAGCAAGCCGATCAAATTGCCGCCATCCAGCAGTTTTTGGCGAAGCATGCCTAGCTGCTAAAGCCAGTATAAGGCCGCGTTGAGATGGCTGATGGCCGCCTCATCTCCTTTTAAAACAAGCATCAGTAGCTGAATGAGCGGCCTACTTTGAGGTAAAATAAAAGGTTAGCGAATAGGTGTTCAGGAGCAGCAATGAAAGTCGTCGTCGCGCTGAAACGCGTAATAGATTACAACGTCAAGATTCGTGTGAAGTCAGATGGCACTGGGGTTGAAACCGCCAATGTCAAAATGTCGATGAACCCCTTTGATGAGATCGCCTTAGAAGAGGCTGTTCGCCTGAAAGAGGCGGGGATAGTTTCTGAAGTGATTGCGGTTACTCTGGGAACACAGGCTTGCCAGGATGTTTTACGCACTGCGCTGGCGGTGGGTGCTGATCGCGTAGTGTTGATTGAGACGGATGTTGAGTTGCAGCCCCTTGCGGTTGCAACATGTTTAAAAGCCTTCGTGCAAAAAGAACAACCACGCCTGGTGTTGTTAGGTAAGCAGGCGATTGATGATGATGCCAATCAAACGGGCCAAATGTTGGCTGCTTTATTGGGGTGGGCGCAAGCCACCAATGCCTTCAAATTAGAAATTGCCGGCGATCATGCCACGGTGACGCGAGAAATTGATGGGGGCTTAGAAACCTTAGAGGCTTCTTTACCTGTGATTGTCACCGCAGATTTGCGATTGAATACGCCACGCTATGCCACCTTGCCCAATATCATGAAGGCCAAGAAAAAAACCATTGAGTCCCTGTCGCCGGCTGATCTGGGTGTCGATCCTAGCCCGCGACTTAAAACTTTGCTGGTCTCTGATCCGCCTGTCAGAAAACCCGGCATCGTAGTGAATAGCGTCACTGAGCTGGTTGAAAAACTACGTAACGAAGCGAGGGTGATCTAATGACGACTTTAGTTATTGCAGAACACTCCAATCTTACCTTACGCGCCAGTACGCTCAATACGATCGCTGCTGCCCTTCAATTGGGTGAACCTGTCAGTGTATTGGTTGCGGGTTATGGCGCGGGCACGGCCGCGCAAGAGGCTTCGCAAGTGGTGGGCGTGCATCAAGTCCTGCATGCCGATGCGCCGCACTATGCTGAACAATTGGCTGAAGAGATGGCAGTACTGATTCAAAAACTCGCCACAGACTTCACGACCCTCATCGCACCCGCTACGGTGTTTGGCAGAAACCTTTTGCCGCGTGTGGCAGCCTTACTGGATATCGCACCGATCACGGATATTTTGGCGATTGAGTCTAACGATACCTTTGTGCGGCCGATCTATGCAGGTAATGCTTTGGCTAAGGTTCAAACACTTGAAACCAAGAAGGTATTGAGTGTGCGCCCCACTTCGTTTGAAGCTACCGCTGCTCAAGGGGGAAATGCTAGCGTTGTGAAAATTGAAGCATGCGCTGCTGTGCGCTTATCTCAATTTAAATCTCGCGACTTGGCGAGTTCCGATCGTCCTGAGCTAGCAGGGGCACGTGTGGTGATATCGGGTGGACGCGGCCTACAGAGTGGTGAAAACTTTCAGATGCTCGAAGCCTTGGCGGATAAGTTGGGTGCCGCTATTGGCGCCTCACGAGCGGCGGTCGATGCGGGCTATGTTCCCAATGACTATCAAGTGGGGCAGACCGGCAAGATTGTCGCGCCTGAGTTGTATATTGCAGTTGGAATCTCAGGAGCTGTGCAGCATTTGGCCGGCATGAAAGACAGCAAAGTGATTGTGGCGATCAACAAAGACCCTGATGCACCTATATTCCAGGTGGCGGATTACGGTCTGGTCGCAGATCTCTTCCAAGCCATACCGGAGCTCACGGCCGCGCTCTGATGGGTGCTGCTTTATAAGTGTGAATGTGGCCCCGCGATGATGAATCTCTAGGATGAGTGCCTATCGCGCTCCGTTAAAGGAGATGCGCTTTCTGGTTCACGAGTTGGTGGGCCTGAAACGTTTAGCCGAATTACCACAGTGGGCAGAGATCACGCCCGATCTGTTGGATCAAATCCTAGATGAAGCGGCCCGTTTTGCTGAAGGGGTGCTTTCACCCCTCAATGCAATCGGGGATCGTATCGGTTCGATACGATCTGATGATGGCAGTGTGACCACTCCCCCGGGGTTTAAAGAGGCCTATCAGCAATTTGTTGAAGCGGGTTGGAACAGCATCGCTACCCCTCAAGAGTTTGATGGCCAAGGTTTGCCGCGCGCGATGGGCACTCCAGTCAGTGAGATGTGGCATGGCAGTAATGTGGCGTTCACGCTCTGCCCGCTGCTCACCCAAGGGGCGATTGAGGCTATTCATATTGCTGGATCAGAGGCGCTCAAACAGCAATACCTGCCTCGCATGGTCAGCGGAGAATGGGCTGGCACCATGAACTTAACCGAACCGCAGGCAGGTTCGGATTTGGCTGCACTGCGCACCAAAGCCATTCCAAACGGTGATCATTATCTGCTGCATGGTCAGAAGATTTACATCACTTATGGCGAGCAGGATTTTACTTCCAATATTATTCATTTAGTTCTTGCACGCACGCCTGATGCACCCGCAGGCATCAAAGGCATATCGCTCTTTCTTGTACCGAAATTTTTGGTGAATGAGGATGGTAGTCTTGGGGCAAGAAATGATGTGCACTGTGTCTCGCTAGAAAATAAACTGGGTATCCATGCCAGTCCTACCTGTGTGATGGCCTACGGGGATCAAGGCGGGGCGATGGGCTACTTAGTGGGTGAAGAAAACCGCGGTCTGGAATACATGTTCATCATGATGAACGCAGCCCGGTTTTCAGTGGGGATGGAAGGTGTAGGCTTGGCCGAGGCCGCCTATCAACATGCCTTGAAGTACGCACGCGAGCGCGTGCAGGGCACACCGATGGGGACAGACTCTCATCAACGCTCGTCCATCCTTGGGCATCCGGATGTACGTCGAATGCTACTGACGATGCGCGCTCACGTAGAAGCAGGACGGGCGATGGCGTATCAGGGTTCGCTGTATTTGGATCTGGCTGCGCATCATCCTGATGCGAGCGTGCGTGCTGACTATCAGACGCGTGTGGATGTATTCATCCCTGTGATCAAAGCCTGGAATACCGAGATGGCCGTGAATATGGCCTCGCTGGGGATTCAAGTACATGGGGGCATGGGCTATATCGAAGAGACCGGAGCCGCCCAGTTTCTGCGCGATGCACGCATTACTTCAATTTATGAAGGCACGACTGGTATTCAATGTAATGATCTCATTGGACGCAAGGTGATGCGCGATCAAGGTCGTGCCATGTTCGCATTGCTTGCAGAGCTAGAACAAGAGTTATCTGCGCATTTGTCAGCAGCCCATGCTTTCGAAGTCAGCCAAATAGAGGCATCTTTAAAGGCCTGCGACGCGTCTTCGCTCAAGTTTTTTTCAGATCTTAAGGTCATATTGAATGCTGCCATGGTGGCTGTGCACACCCTCAAGCGCGCGACAGAATGGGTCGTTGCTACCAGTGTTGATCGATCCCGTCACCCCGAGATATTTGCAGGTGCGTGGCCCTATCTGAAGCTTACGGGAAACGTGCTGGGTGGGGTCATGATGGCGAAGGCGGCGCAACACTCAGCCCAACACCTCAGTGCAAAAGAGGGAGATATCGACTTCTTTGAAGCCAAGATTCGCACCGCCCACTTCTTTGCGCTTCACGTCCTCTCCGAAAACGAAGGCCTACTTGCCACCCTCACGCAGGGCGGCCAATCTATTATTGACTTTCCCCCTAACGCTTTCTGATCCCTAGGGCACCCCGGCTTTTGGGGCTATCAAGACGATGAGTCTGCCTGAAGGCAGTGCAAGGCGAACGCATAGTCGGTGGCAATTTCGCGCAGGCGGGCATAGCGGCCTGAGGGGCCACCGTGACCGGCGGTGAGATCGACATGCAGCAGGGCAGGATAAGGGTCGGTTTTGAGATCGCGTAGTTTGGCGATCCATTTCACGGGTTCCCAGTATTGCACCTGTGAGTCATGCAAACCGGTGGTAGCAAACATCTGAGGGTACGGTGCAGCTTTCAAATTGTCGTAAGGACTCCAACGGGCGATAGAGCGATAGTGATGCGGCTTCTCGGGGTTGCCCCACTCATCGTATTCGTTGGTAGTGAGGGGAAGCGAAGCATCTTCCATCGTGCTCAGACAATCTAAAAACGGTACTTGCAAAATCATGGCGCGATAGAGATCAGGGCGTAAATTGGCTACCGCGCCCATCAGCAATCCACCTGCACTTCCGCCTTCAGCGCACACTCTGTGTGGTGCAGCCCAACCTTCTTGCACCAGCCAATCAGTGGCATCGATAAAGTCATGAAACGAGTTGACCTTGTTCATCATTCGGCCATTGTCATACCAATGCCGACCTAAATCCTCGCCGCCGCGAATATGCAGAATTGCAAAGGCTACCCCTCTATCGGCTAAGGAAAGGGCACTGACTCTAAAGTCGGGGTCGATCGTATAGCCATAGGCGCCATAGCCGTACACGAGCAGCGCCCCGGTTCTATCCTTGGGGTGATTGGCCCGACTTAAAAGCGTAATCGGGATCTGCGAACCGTCGCGAGCGGGTGCCCACAGGCGTAAGGCTTGATACTGCGCACGCTCATAGCCCGAAGGCAGGATCTGAGATTTGAGTAAGGTATCTGTGTGCGTGGCAAGATCGTATTCGCGAATCTGATCAGGGGTAACCAGCGATGAATAGCTATAGCGTAGGCGTTGACTGGTGGGGTCAGGGTTAGAATCCAGCGCTAAGGTACCAGCCTCATCCTGCGGGTCTATACGATGCAGTTCTTCTAGCGACCAATCCAGTAAGCGGATACGACTTGTCCCGTTGATCCTTTCTTCCAGTGCGATGGCATCCCGAAAGAGTTCAAAGCTCTCCAGCATCAGTCCGCGCTTTGCAGGCAATAGGGTTTGCCAGTGATCGCGCGAGCCTATTTGCCATTCCGGAACCGCCATGAGGCGACCATCCGGGGCGCGCCAGTCGGTACGGATGACCCAGCACTGCCCCATGTGATCGGCTTCGTAATGGATATCTCGGCAGCGTGGAGCAATGACCTTGGGCCGACTGCGTGGGTTATTTGCTGGTAGGACGCGCACTTCATCCGAGACCGTGCTCGACAAGCAAATCATCAAGAAGCGTTCTGAAGTAGAAAGCTGAACATCCGTATAAAAGGATTCATCACACTCTTCGTAAACGACTTTATCTCGATCAACCCGCCCACCAATCACATGGCGCATCACGCGATAACTACGCAGGGTAGTGGGTTCATTCAAAACGTACAGGAGCGTTAAGCCGTCACTGGCAAAGGCCATGCTACTGCCGCAATCAGGGATGGTGTAGGGAAGATCTTCGCCCTTCAGCAGATCACGAAAGCGAAGGGTGTATTGCCTGCGTCCTACTGTATCTTCCGCCCATGCCAGATAGCGGCCATTACTGCTGACCGTCCAGTTTCCCACTTCGTAAAAGGGCAGGCCCTCCCCGCGAATATTGGGGTCGATCAATACTTCTGCTGGGGCATCGAGGCTGCCTCGTTTTCGCATTTCAATTGCGTGCGCTTGTCCTGTGTGGGTCACGCTGTAGTACCAATCCCCATGCCAGCATGAGGGGGGGCTGCTGTCGTCATCTTCTATGCGCCCTAGCATCTCGTGATACAGGGTATCTTCTAAGTCCTTAAACTGCGCCCGATGCGCTTCGAAATAAACATTCTCCGCTTCAAGATGCGCACGTACTTCAGGGTCTTCGCGTGAATCATCGCGCAGCCAATGATAGGGGTCGTCTCGGTTTCCCGAAGGGGAAAGGTGTTGGTGCGGTTTTTGTAGAGGGCGCGGGGCTTGAATGTCGGGCTGGGGCGTTGTGCGGAGAGTCAATCTGAACCTTTGAAGATGGAAGACTTAATCGAAGAAGCAAACAATAAGATTATCCTATCTGACCCTGAAAAGGAGAAAGTTGACCGTTTTCTAAAACCAAAATTTGGTCTGCAGTACGAGCGGCTTCCAGTGAGCATGTGACCAAAATTCCGCTCGTGTGATTGAGTTTTAATTGTTCACGAAGGACTTGGAGCATTTTAAGGCCCATTTCAGACTCCATTCCTCCTGTGGGTTCATCTGCGAGTACAAGAGCCGGTTTGTGCGCGAATGCGCGGGCGACGGAAATCCTTTGAATGTGTGTGTGTGAAAGCTCACTGGGAAGGGCCAACATGCGATCTCCTAAACCAATTTGGTCCATTAATTCCTGAGCGCGTTGCAATGCCTCAGTTCTAGGAACGCCATCCAGTTGGAGAGGCAAGGCGATATTCAGGCCTGCACTCAAGTGGGGTAATAAATGAAAAGCTTGAAAAATGAAGCCGATACGGCGCCGTCTTAAGGAGGTGAGATCGTGATCGGAAAGGATTCCTATTTCCGTGCCTTCAATCACAATGCTTCCAGAATCCGCGCGAACCAATCCGCCTAAGACGTTCAACAGCGTTGATTTTCCCGAGTGCGTGATGCCCAATATGGCAACATATTCACCCGGATGAATTGAAAGGTTAAGGTTATCAAGGACTTTTTGCCCTTGGGGGCCTGCAAACGATTTGCACACCCCGGTGACTTGCAACATACCGGTAAAGATCCATTGAACGAGACTGGTAGACCAGACTACCTCAGCTTGGTTTCAGCTCTGTGAGCAATTCAATACAGCTTCTGTAATCTTTGCCCCGTGCTTCGAAACCAGACCAGTGGTGATAGGAGGGGGCAGCAGGGGAAAACACACAGCGACCCCCATGAGGGGTGAGTTTTGCGGCGAGTTGCACCGCATCAGACAGGCTTTCAGCAGCATGAAAAGTACTGGGTATTTTGGCAAGTAAAGGCTTAAAAACGGAGTTTTCAGCAAGAATACCGATGGTGTGCCCACTTTCCGGAATCAAAATCACATGCGGTACTTGAAACTGGGTGATCGCTTCTATAAGCGGGCTATAGTCATATCCGCGGTCCTGTCCCCCGACGATCAGAGTGGCTGTTCCCTTTTTACCAAATGCTTCCAAGGCGGCACACGCAGCTTCGGGGGCGGTAGAAATGCTGTCATTGATCCAATCTATGCCAGCAATTCGACCTTCATATTGAAGACGAAAGGGGAGCCCAGAAAACTGTCGAAGCGTGTTTTGGAATGCCTCGAGCTCAGCGCCGTGTGATCGCGCAGCTGCATAGGCTAAACAAGCGTTGTCGCGATTATGCTGCCCCGGTATGCGCATCCCTTCATCTGAGCATAGGGCGTCATTGCCATCAAAAAATATCCCTGAAGAAAAGCGCAGGCCACTGCCGTTATTGACGGGGTGAAGTGTGATCTCAGGTCTGCGGGCCGTTCCTACCAAACCCTGTGATTGCAGTGTTTCAAGCGCAAGCGCATCGATATAAGCGTGCCCACCATCAGGAATCGCTGAGAGTAGTTTTGCTTTGGCTGCGTAATAGTGTTTGAGGTCCCCGTGCCAGTCTAGATGTTCCGGGAATAGCCTTCCAAACACGACACAAGCGGGGCCTTCTTTCGCCTGTAGATCATCGCATTGATAGCTAGACATTTCCATGACAACAATAGGACGCTCGCGCAGGATTTCATCCAGCTGCGAGAGCGCAGGAATGCCGATATTGCCCACCAATTTTGTTTGTTGACCGCTCTCTAGGAGCATCTGAGTGAGCAAACTGCTAGTCGTACTTTTTCCTTTGGATGCGGTGATCCCCATCACATTGATCTGTGCGGCGTTCAGTTCTGCCAACATGATTTTTGTTGCGGTAGTTTGCACGCCACCCCAGCGATCTATCGCTTTGCGTAAAGGATGATGCGGAGAAAAGCCGGGGGATCGAACCACGATCGTTTGGGCGGTGAGGGATTGTGAAAGGGTTTCTGATGCAATGATGCGAGTACCCTCAGGAAGCCCCTCTGCAATGCGATCTCCCACAATCAGTACTTCGGTTTGATGGCCGTGCGATCGTAGCAAAGCGAGGGTGGCTAAGCCTTCTTTACCTGCACCTAAAAGTAGAACCGGTTGGTTAATGAGCGTCGAGATACGCATGAAGTCTCGATTGCCATTGCTCAGATAGAAGTGGGCTTGTATGGATACTCCATTCTTCAGCCCATGCTTGATCAAAACCTAAGCCAGTGAGTTCCTGAGGGGCTTCAGCGGCCAAGGTATTCAGGCACTCAGGTAAACGACCTTGTCGTTGGAGCTGAAGCAAAGACAGCCAGCATTCTTTTGCTGTCCCTACACAGTCCCAAGGTTTGATCGTGCTCAGACCGAGCAGTGCACGTAAGTGCTCAGCATTGCTGTCTTGCGTTAAAACGGCTGAATCAAAAATGGCGCTTTGCTCTGCGTCTGAGAGATGAGGGGCAAGAATCAATGCTACAAAAGTACATTTGGCGCATTCCCCACACCAGCGTGCGGGGCGTTCTGAGACTTTGATGCGGAAATTACGGTTACATGAGGTAAAGGCGCGATGTTGGTTTTTGCATTTTGAAAACGCAGCGGCAATACGGATTTCTGATAGTGGGCGAAGAAGACTTGCATAACGCGGTGCGCCGGGCGCATGGCTTGAACACCAATTTTGAAATTGTTTTTCAAACAGTGAAGATTTGCTCCATTGATGGTTAATCGCGCGTCCTTCCCATTCTGTATTGGCATCATCCGCCCCACGCTCATTCCCGACCAAGACATCGCTAAATCCTGCAGCATGGGCAATGAGGGATGAGATAGCAGCGATACAAGCCGAGATGGGAACGTGGCCATTCCATGCCCCTTTTGCATTCAGCGAAAGTAGACCAGGATCAATCTGTCGGGCAATTCGATGCAGCTTGAGATGAGAGGCATGGGCACAGGTTTCCATCCAGGGTGAGTTGCCAAGAGATAAGGCCTCTGCTTCCACTCCACTCTCGCGAACAATCTCTGCTACCAGAGCACTATCCTTGCCGCCACCTATCAAAACCAGCGTTCGCTCCTTAGTTGAATGAGAAGATTGTGGATGGATCTGTGCAGAAAGAGCAGGGTTGCTCAGCGTCTCAAAGCCCACCTTGTCAGGGATGGGTAAGCCATTTCTGAAATAAAACTCCCCCATTCCTTCGCTGTACAGGAGATTCCAAAAGTCAGCTTCTTGGCTCGAAATTGGGGGGCCTTTCATTGTGGCAGGGAGCGCTGCCTTGTAATAAGAAACACCAAATGAGAATAAACATGCCCTAAGCAAGGACTGTGTCACTGGAGAGTTAGGGTCTGGAGCAGGAAGGCTATCTGGAAGAGAGAGCGCCTCACAGAAGGACTGGTCCGGATCGGGTCCCCCTGTGAGGCGATAGTTCAGGCGAAGCGCATGTCCCTCAAGATCATAAGAGACAAATTCAAAGCACTGATGCTGAGGCCGGTGATTAGCCGCCTCGAATATAGCTTTCGAGGTGCTCAATCGTTTCCTTATGCTCGCTCAGAGTATTTTTAACTAAGTCGCCCACGGAGATCATGCCAACCACTCTGCCTTGATCGACGACTGGAAGGTGGCGAATATGTCGATCCGTCATCAGATTCATGCACTGTTCAGCAGTGTGTTCAGGGGTGACATACAAGACGTCTTCCACCATGATTTCAGAGACTTTAGTTTCAGTAGAATTTTTTCCATGCAGTGCCACTTTTCTGGCGTAATCACGCTCAGAAATAATTCCCACCAAGGTTTCACCATCTAAAACCACCAGGGCCCCAATATTCTTTTCTGCTAACACTTTCAGCATGGACAGCACGGTATCTGTAGGTGCTACAGACCAAACACGTCCCTCATGACCTTCAATTAAATGCTTCACTTTTTTCATGGGATGCTCCTCTTTTATGATCGCACAGTGCGATGATTGATTTTCATTCCCCATTCCTGTCTATAACACCCAAGTTTTACATTGCGGCGTAGTTGGGGCCTCCACCACCGTCGGGTACTGACCAGTCAATATTCTGTGACGGATCTTTGATGTCGCATGACTTACAGTGTACGCAGTTTTGGGCATTAATGAGTAGCCGTGGTGCAGCATTTTCGCTACGAATAATTTCGTAAACCCCTGCAGGACAGTAACGCTGTTCAGGTGAGTCGAAACGCGCTAGATTTAAATCAATCGCCACCTCAGAACTTTTAAGTCTAAGGTGAATGGGTTGATTTTCAGTGTGATGGGTATTAGATAAAAATACAGAGCTCAGTCGATCAAAGCTCACCACGCCATCGGGTTTGGGATAATCGATTTTTTCTGCTTGGTTGGCGGGTAGAAGTTGAGAGTGATCAGCATGTTGGCGCAAAGTCCAGGGTGCTTTTCCGCGAAACAGATAGGTGTCCATAGCGGAGTAGGCCATGCCCCCCCAAAGTCCCCAGCGGAAGGAGGGACGAATATTGCGAACGCTGTGCAACTCATCCCACAGCCAAGACTGCTTGAGGCGTTCAAAATAGGTATTGGCTTCCTGGCCTGATGCTGCTTGCGCTTGATCGGGCAGCGCGAAAAAATCAGAGAGTGCTGCAGCGGCCTCGATCCCTGATTTCATTGCAGTGTGCGTCCCTTTAATTTTAGGCACATTCAAGAAACCTGCGGTGTCACCAATCAATAAGCCACCGGGAAAGGTCAGTTTAGGCAGAGATTGAACCCCGCCTTCAGATAAAGCCCGCGCACCATAGCTTATGCGGCGACCGCCCTCAAACAAAGGGCGGATAGCGGGGTGGTTTTTAAAGCGTTGAAACTCTTCAAAAGGAGAGAGATAGGGGTTGCGATAATCGAGTCCCACCACAAACCCAACCGAAACCAAATTATTTTTAAGGTGATAGAGCCAACTTCCGCCATAGGTGTCAGAAGGTAATGGCCAGCCAATGGTGTGCGTGATTTCACCAGGATGACTTTTGTCTGGGCTCACTTCCCATAGTTCTTTAATGCCTAAACCATAGGTTTGGGGATCTACGCCTTCTCTTAAGTTAAAGCGCTCAAATAGCACCTTAGTCAGGGAACCACGGCAGCCTTCAGCAAAGACAGTTTGCTTTGCGCGAAGCTCCATGCCGCGTTGAAATTGTGCGGTGGGTTGTCCATCCTTGCCAATACCTTGATCTCCGGTGGCTACTCCACAAACGGCCCCATCTTCATTAAATAGAAGTTCAGCGCCCGCAAACCCAGGATAAATTTCGATTCCCAGTTGCTCTGCTTGATCTGCCATCCATCGACAGAGCGCGCCCAGGCTCACAATGAAGTTTCCTTCGTTATGCATTTGGGGAGGCGTGGGGAGTGGCCAGCTAGCGTTTTTACCGAGTAATAAAAAACGGTCTTTCAATGCAGGCGTATCAAGAGGGGCGCCTAAGTCTTCCCAGTTGGGAAATAATTCTTTCAGCGCGCGTGGTTCGATGACTGCGCCAGATAGGATGTGCGCGCCTACTTCAGCGCCTTTTTCTAAAATACAGATAGATCGTTCTTGTCCCCGTGCAAGGGATAACTGCTTGAGATGAATTGCACAGGCCAGACCCGATGGACCGGCACCCACTATAAGGACATCGAAGTCCATAGATTCTCTTTCAGACATCCTGCTACTCACTTTTCATAGATGATTGGCATTATAACGGTCTCGGATGAGGTAATTTTGTTCCGGCAGTAGGATTGGATAACAATTTTGGGAACCATTTGTGCTACATCGCTGTCTTTCAAGGGGTAATAAATTTCAGGGGGGGAAGAGATGGCGAGCCTGTATTATGAGAGCCTCAATCCAGTCGGGATATCACTCCCGGCGGCATTTCAGGATGGTCTTAATAAATTGAACGCCGAAGCCACACCTTCTCAATTACCACCCGTGAACGCTGATCGCGCAGCGGATCAGGTGTTGGTGGAGCGCGCTCAGCGAGGCGACCAAAGAGCGTTTGAGCTTTTAGTCATTAAATATCAGCGTAAGCTGGGGCGATTGCTGAGCCGCATGATTCGTGACCCCGCTGAGGTAGAAGACGTGACACAGGAGGCCTTTATCAAAGCCTACCGTGCTCTTGGCTCCTTTCGAGGCGATAGTGCTTTTTACACTTGGTTGTACCGAATTGGTATTAATACCGCTAAAAATTACTTGGTTTCACTGGGTCGTCGCGCGCCTACGACGACGACTTATGATAGTGAAGAGGCTGAGAACTTTGATGATGGTGACCAACTCAGAGACATGAACACCCCAGAGGCGGAGCTCATGAGTAAGCAGATTGCTGAAACCGTGAATGCAAGCATGGCCGCACTCCCTGAAGAGTTGCGAACTGCCATTACGCTCAGAGAAATAGATGGTCTTAGTTATGAAGAAATTGCAACATTGATGGCATGTCCTATTGGTACGGTGCGGTCAAGAATATTTAGAGCGAGGGAATCCATTGCGGAGCGCCTCAGACCCCAACTAGGTACCGCAAAAGATCGGAGATGGTGATGGAAAAATGGAATGAAGACTTGTCTGCATTGCATGACGGAGAAATGGATGAGTTAGGTGCAATGCGTATCTTGCGTGCACTCGATCAAAAGCCAGAGTTACTCGATCAGTGGGAACTCTATGCGGTCATCGGTGAGTCCTTAAGACAGAGCGAGCCCTTGACCCATACGGGTATGAAAGGAGCGCAGCGGGCTTTGGCTGTGATCGCCTCTGATCAAGTGAAACCCACCCCTCAGCGCCCAAAGAGTTTTTCACGGCATTGGTTGCCCTTGGCTGTTGCGGCATCGTTGGCTTTGCTTGCTGTTGGCTTAAATATTCCCTATCAGATCGCTGAGCCCCTGCGAGCGCTGGCATCAACTGTTGTAGATCAAGGCACTTCGATCCTCGCTGATTCACGTCCTGCTGATCCTGCAGAATTAGATCGCTATGTGGATTTGCATCGAGAAATTGCTGTGCCGGGTTTACAGCGTGCCTCTTTCGTCTCGCCTGAGTTCGGTGGGGGGCAGCAAGCACGATGAAGGTTTTCAGCTTTTATCGCCTTTTTTTGTTGTTTTTGTTGGGTCTGGCCTCAGCCAGAGCAGGCGCAGAAGGTGGCCGAGTTGGGGATCCTACTGACTGGTTGATTCGTACCATTCAGTCATCGCAAATCATGACCTACTCGGGTATCTATACCTTTAGTCATGACGGTAAAACTGAAACCTCTCGCGTCATGCACATGAGTGATGCCGAGGGTCAGCACGGAAAATTAGAGTCTTTAGATGGCCCCCCTCGCGAAATTATTCGTGAGAACGACCATATTGCGTGTTACCTCCCTGAAAACCATTTGGTCAAGCTAGATCGTGTTGAGGGGAGGCACTTTTTTCCCGCATTGCTATCGGGTTCTCCCTCACAGTTCCGCGAATTTTATGCGTTGACTTTTGTAGGGGTGGATCGTGTTGCAGGTCGCGAATGTCGTTTAATTAGGCTGGATCCTAAAGATGGCTATCGCTATGGCTATCGATTCTGCGCGGACAATCAAACGGGTCTGTTGCTCAAAGCAAGCATGGAAGATGGTTCCCGGGGCGTGTTACAGCAATTTGCTTTTACAGAGTTTGCAGCAGATTCGGCCCTAGACATTGGCAAACTCAAACCGAGCTGGAGTGGGGCGGGGTGGACTTGGGATCGGAGCGGGCTGGCTCAAGATCAAGAACTTATTTGGGGAATCAGTAATCCGCCAAGCGGATTTCACAAAGTGATGGAGTTGCATCGTGGTGCTGAGGGACGCAGCGCGCCTTTCATTCAGATGATGTTTTCAGATGGTTTAGCTTCGGTTTCTGTTTTTATTGAACCTGCAAGAATGAATTCCACGGCAACGAGCGAGTCACGCAGAGGTGCCTTGAGTTTTTACTCTACTCGAGTGGGTGATCAGCAAGTCACTGCCATTGGAGAAGTGCCCCCTGCTACGGTGGCGCAATTTGTAAAATCTGCGAGCATGGTCAAGAAATAATAGATATTGTTTTTGTTTCTACTTCAAGATTGGAGATATTGTTTATGTTAGGTCGTTTTATGCTTACTGCTGCCTTGGTGTGTGCGTCTGTTTTGGTTCAGGCAGAAGGGTTGCCTGACTTCACGGTGCTAGTAGAAAAACAGTCAGCCTCGGTTGTGAATATCAGCACGACGCAAGCGCCTAAGGCAGGTGAACCTAACGAAGATGCCATGCAAGATTTCTTTAAACACTATGGCATTCCAGTTCCTCCGGGTGGGATGCCCGGCATGCCCCGCGGAAACGGGGGCGGTAATGGAGGGGGTGGGCGAGGTGGAAATGGAGGCGGAGAGGATCAGCATTCTTTGGGGTCGGGCTTTATTATCAGTTCTGACGGTTATGTCCTGACCAACGCACACGTCGTGAATGATGCAGACGAGATCACAGTGAGCCTGACGGATAAGCGCAAACTGATCGCCAAGGTGATTGGCTCTGATCGCAAAACAGACGTTGCACTGATAAAAATCGAGGCTTCTGGCTTAACCCCAGTAAAAATGGGGGATGCTGAGAAACTTAAAGTAGGCGAGTGGGTGGTTGCGATTGGCTCTCCCTTTGGATTTGAGAGCACGGTGACTAAGGGAATTGTCAGTGCAAAAGGTCGCTCATTGCCTCAAGACACCTTGGTCCCCTTTATTCAGACGGATGTGCCTATTAACCCTGGAAATTCAGGTGGCCCGTTATTCAATATGAAAGGCGAAGTCGTTGGGATCAACTCCCAAATTTATAGTCGAACAGGTGGTTTCATGGGACTATCTTTTGCGATTCCCATTGACGTTGCGCTGGATGTTTCAAAACAGTTGCGTGAAACGGGCCATGTCACGCGTGGATGGCTCGGTGTCGTGATTCAAGATGTGACGCAGGACATTGCTGATTCTTTTGGCCTATCGAGTCCGCAAGGGGCGCTGATCGCTAACGTCGAAAAAGGGGGGCCAGGAGATAAAGGCGGTTTACTCCCTAGTGACATCATTATCCAGTTTGATGGCAAGCCCATTCGTTCGCGCGAAGACCTTCCGCGCGTGGTGGGCGCAACTAAACCTGGCCATGAAGTTCCCGTATCGGTTTGGAGGAAAGGTAAGAGCACACAGCTGAACTTTGCTGTGGGTGAAATGCCTTCGGACTCGCCCAACGGTATGCGACCCGCATCACGAAGATTAGGTTCAGATACCCCATCTGCCAAGATAGGATTAAGTCTGAAAAATCTAAAAGACGATCAAAAGAAAGAGCTGGATATTAAGGGTGGCGTTTTGATCGAGGATACCAATGGCGCTGCTGCCAAGGCAGGATTGCAAGCTGGCGATGTCATCTTGTCGATTAACAATGTTGATGTATCTTCTCTAGAAGAGTTTAACCGCACCTTAGCAGGCGTTGCAGACAAGAAAGCCATCGCGCTGCTGGTACGTCGAGGAGATTCTTCGCGTTTCATTACGCTAAAGAAAGAACCGAGTGCTGGATAAGATCAATCAAACTGCTGTACTCCAGCTCTACGGCAGAACGTATTGCCATCTCTGCACGGATTTACTGGAAGCGCTCTCCTTAAAACTGTTGGGGCTTCCAGTCAGCGTGGAATGGATAGACCTTGATGAGCATGAAGAATGGGAAGATATATACGGGGAACATATCCCCGTATTGAAATGCGGCGACTTTGAAATTTGTCGTCATCGCTTGGATGAGGTGGCGCTGGGTGCGTTTCTCCTCCGCTTAAGCTAAACTTAGACTTTAACAGCGCATCGCTTTATCCCGGCGCTCGGGGCAGCCATTTTTGCTACCCCCCTCCCAGAATCCATGAATCACATACGCAATTTCTCAATCATCGCGCACATTGACCACGGCAAGTCGACATTGGCTGACCGCATTATTCAGCTCTGCGGGGGCCTGTCTGATCGTGAAATGGAAGCCCAAGTTCTCGATTCTATGGATCTTGAGCGTGAACGTGGCATCACTATTAAAGCCCAAACAGCCGCTTTGCGTTATCGCGCACGCAATGGCGAAATTTATTTCCTGAATCTGATTGATACGCCCGGGCACGTTGATTTCTCTTACGAAGTATCGCGCTCGCTGGCTGCCTGTGAGGGCGCATTACTGGTGGTGGATGCTTCGCAAGGTGTTGAAGCGCAGACGGTTGCCAATTGCTATACCGCCATTGAGCAAGGTGTCGAGGTCATGCCGGTATTGAATAAAATCGACTTGCCTCAAGCTGAGCCCGATCGCGTAAAGGAAGAGATTGAAGACATCATTGGCATTGATGCAACGGATGCTGTGCCTTGTAGTGCCAAGACGGGTATGGGAGTAGAGGATGTGATTGAGGCATTGATCACGCATATCCCTCCACCCAAAGGTGACCCCAATGCACCTCTGAAAGCGTTGATCATTGATTCGTGGTTTGATAACTACGTTGGTGTGGTGATGTTAGTCAGAGTGGTGGATGGTGAATTACGGCCAAAGGACAAGATTCAGTTGATGTCTACGGGGTCCATTCAGCTTTGCGATCAGGTTGGGGTGTTTACCCCTAAGTCGCAGCAGCGCGATGTGCTTTCGGCGGGGCAGGTAGGCTTTGTGATTGCGGGTATTCGTGAACTTCAATTGGCGCGGGTAGGTGACACCATTACCTTGGCCGCCAATCCAGCAACAGAAGCGCTGCCTGGATTTAAAGAAGCTAAAAGCCAAGTCTTCGCAGGGCTATACCCTGTTGAGACCAATCAGTACGAAGCGCTCCGCGATGCCCTAGAAAAACTCAAGCTCAATGATGCCGCGCTCCAATACGAACCTGAAACCTCTCAGGCTTTAGGCTTTGGTTTTCGTTGCGGTTTCTTGGGCTTGTTGCACATGGAAATTGTGCAGGAGCGTTTGGAGCGTGAATACGATATGGATTTGATCACTACGGCTCCTACCGTGGTGTATCAAGTCGTCATGAAGGATGGAGTGGTTGAGGAAATTGAAAACCCCTCACGTATGCCTGATCCTTCCAAAATAGAAGAAATTCGCGAGCCCATCATCACGGCCACGATGCTGGTGCCTCAAGATTATGTTGGGGCTGTCATGACTTTATGTAATCAAAAACGCGGCTCGCAGCGTGATATGCAATACGCTGGCCGCCAAGTCATGTTGACGTATGAAATGCCACTGAATGAAGTTGTGATGGATTTCTTTGATCGCTTGAAATCCGTGAGCCGCGGATATGCCTCATTAGATTATGAGTTCAAAGAGTTCCAAGCTTCTGATCTGGTCAAGCTCGATATTTTGATCAACAGTGAAAAGGTGGATGCTTTATCGCTGATTGTTCATCGGAGTACGAGTCAATATCGTGGGCGTGAACTCGCTGCAAAAATGCGAGAATTGATTCCTCGTCAGATGTTTGACGTAGCCGTTCAAGCTGCGATTGGGGCGCATATTATTGCGCGTGAAACCATTAAAGCCCTCCGTAAAAACGTCTTGGCCAAATGCTATGGTGGAGATATTTCTCGTAAGCGCAAGCTTCTAGAAAAGCAGAAGGCAGGTAAAAAGCGCATGAAACAAGTGGGAAACGTAGAGATTCCGCAAGAAGCCTTTTTGGCCATTTTGCAGGTGGGAGACTAAAAGCATATGGATTTACAGTGGATAACCCTCTTACTCATGGTGATTTGTTTGCCAGGGGCGTGTTGGGATCTTTTTGCGGCGAAGAACTCGAGCCAGCGTGAGGGTTTGCAGTCATGGTTACAGTTGGCCTGGCTAGGGCTTTTGATTGGAGCGCTGGGCTTTGGCGTTCTGCAGAAGTGGTTTGGTTTCTCTGAAGCTTTGCTGATTGCCACCATTGTGACGGGTGCAGTGATGATCTTAGAGCGTTCCTATTTCAAACCTAAATTCGCAGAAGATCTGGGTGAAGCGCAGCCCATTTTGTTGCATGAACCCGCTTGGCTCGATTTAGGGAGAAGTTTTTTCCCGGTCATCTTTGTGGTGTTTTTTGTTCGGTCATTCATCGCTGAGCCTTTTAAGATTCCCTCTGGTTCAATGATTCCTACGCTTCAAATTGGTGATTTTATTTTAGTGAATAAATTTACCTACGGTTTACGTTTGCCCGTGACGAATCGAACTTTCGTTGAGCTGGGGAAGCCACAGCGCGGCGAAGTGATGGTGTTTAAATATCCCCAAGATCCTAGTACTGACTTCATTAAACGTGTGGTGGGCGTTCCGGGTGATGTGGTGGAATATAAACACAAAAGATTAACTATCAATGGTCAGTCCCTAAGTGTAGGTCCTGCAAATCAAATCCAGCGCGCGGGTCTTCAGGAGTTTGCGAATGCAGATCGCTTTGAAGAAACTTTAGGTACCCATCATCACGTTATTCAAATACGCAATGATCAACCTACCCTATACAACTCTCGTGTGATGGATTATCCCAATCGTGATGCGTGTGAATACAACAATGATGGTTTTGTGTGTACTGTCCCGCCCGGTCATTATTTTATGATGGGAGATAATCGTGATAGCAGTTCAGATAGTCGATATTGGGGTTTTGTTCCAGATCAAAACATTGTAGGGCGTGCCTTTTTGATCTGGTGGAACTTTGGTGAACTTTCTCGAATTGGAACATACATTCCCTAAATGATTGACAGCCTTCAGGCGATGAATGCTTAAGAGCCAAGAGGCTTTAAAAGCCTTGCAGCAACGCTTGGGCTATCAGTTCAAGCGTGCTGAATGGCTGACCCTTGCGCTGACCCACAGTGCTGAACAGGGACAAAACAACCAAAGATTAGAGTTTTTGGGAGATGCAATCCTGGGGGTGGTTGTATCCAAACATCTCTTTGAACTCCATCCAGAGTGGAATGAGGGTGATTTAAGCGTTGGCCGAACGGCGCTGGTATGTAAAGATCATTTGGCTTCAGTTGCCCGATCTTTGAACTTAAGTGATGCGCTGATTATCCGCAAAGATGTGGCTAAAAGTGGCCCTGTACACGCAATGCCAGCCGTATTGGCCGATGCGCTAGAAGCACTGATGGGGGCGATATTTTTAGATGGCGGTTATCAAGCCGCTTTTGAAGTGGCCTGTTCTGTCATTGTTCAGCATGAGCGTGAAGGTATTGCAAACGAATTCGCTCTAGGTGAATCTATTCATCCAGGCAAGGATCCTAAAACGCGCTTGCAAGAATGGCTGCAAGCAAAAGGGCTTGCCCTGCCCACCTACAGTTTGGTTAAAACAGAAGGGCCACCCAATGATTGCATTTTCACCGTTGCGTGCCTTTTGAGAAAGCCTGCTCTATCTGCACACGGTGAGGGGCGCAATCTTAAAACGGCAGAGCAGGGTGCAGCAGTCCATGTTCTTCAACAACTCTTAAGAGAATCTGACCGATGAGCGCACTTCTTGTAGAGCAGCGATGCGGCACGGTTGCCATTATCGGTAGGCCTAACGTAGGAAAATCTACGCTCATCAATCATTTGGTGGGACAAAAGCTCAGTATCACATCACGCAAGCCGCAAACCACCCGCCATCGCATCAAAGGGATTCTGACTCAGGAGAATGCGCAGTTTGTATTTGTGGACACCCCTGGGGTTCAGATCAAGCATGCTAATGCCTTGCATCGCGCTATGAATAGATCGGTATTAACTACTTTAGCCGATACGGATGTGGTGGTGATGGTCATTGAAGCGCTTAAATTCACCTCGGATGATCAATTGGTTTTAGATCGCTTGCCAGCAGGGATTGAACCTATCCTAGCAATCAACAAAATCGATCGTGTGCACCCGCGAGAACGCCTCCTGCCTTTCTTGGCGGATATGGGCTCACGAAATCGTTTCTCTGCAATGGTGCCGATTAGTGCTCAAAAAGAAACGCAGCTCGCGCCGCTATTGGGCGAGATTCGTCTTCAACTCCCCGTTGCTGAATGGATGTATGAAGAAGACGATGTTACGGATGCTAACGAGCGATTTTTTGCAGCTGAGTTTATACGCGAGCAACTCTTCCGCTTATTGGGCGATGAGTTGCCTTATGCGGTGACGGTTTCTATTGAAAGCTTCGCTATTGAAGGAACGATGCGTCGTATTCAAGCCGTGATTTTGGTGGATCAAGACAATCAAAAACCGATTGTCATTGGCCGGGATGGTGAGAAGCTTAAAGAAATTGGTCAGCGTGCGCGAATAGACCTTGAGAAATTGTTCGGCAGTAAAGTGTTTCTTGAGTTATGGGTGAAGGTAAAAGGTGGATGGGCCGATGACGAGCGTGTGCTGAAGAGTTTGGGGCATGAGTTCTGAACGACAAGGAAAACTAAGCGCCTCAGGCTATGTACTTCATACCCTGCCCTGGCGCGAAACCAGTCTGCTCGTTGAGGTGCTTACCCGGGAGCATGGTCGTATTGCCCTCATGGCACGGGGCGCGCGCAGACCTCGCTCAACCGTTCGTGGCGTATTACGTGCCTTTCAGCCGCTTGATTTGGAATGGTTTGGTAAAAATGAACTACGCACCTTATCCCATGCAGATTGGGGTGAATGGCAGCCATTACTGAATGGCCAAGCACTGTATTGTGGTCTTTATCTCAATGAATTGATGATGCGATTAGTGGCAAGAGATGATCCTCACCCCACTCTTTTCGATGCCTACGCAATGACCCTGAATGATTTATCCCGAGGAGTGCTGGAAGAGATCGTGTTAAGGCGCTTTGAATTGGCGCTATTACGCGAGATCGGTTATGGCCTGCGATTAGATGCGGTGGGCTTAGATGGAAGCCCCGTTCAGAAAGACTTGATCTACGTATTTGATCCTCAACAAGGGCCTCGAGTCGCAGACCGAAGGACGAATGCAGTACAATTTTCCGGTAGCGCATTACTTGCTATCGCTGCAGACGATTGGTCTGAGCCATCAACCAGCGCTCAGGCCAAAATTTTGATGCGTCAGGTTTTGGCTTTTCATCTGGGCAACCAGGACCTGAATACTCGAGCCCTTTTTAAAGAGATTTCCTTACCGTGATTCAATTTGGCGTCAACATTGACCATATCGCAACGCTTCGTCAGGCCCGCGGTACCCGTTACCCTAGTCCCGTTCAAGCTGCGCTTCTTGCCGAGTATGCGGGTGCAGATGCGATTACTTTGCATTTGCGCGAAGACCGTCGGCATATTCAAGACCGTGATCTTGAGATTTTGCGTGAAGTACTCACCACCAGAATGAACTTAGAAATGGCGGTGACAGATGAAATGCTTGCGATCGCTGCGCGAATTCGGCCACAAGATGCTTGCTTGGTTCCTGAACGTCGGGCCGAAATTACCACTGAAGGTGGCTTGGATGTGGTTGGGCACTTTGATCGAGTGAAAGATGCCTGTTCTAAGCTCGCTGATACGGGGATTCGTGTCTCGCTTTTTATCAATGCTGATCGGGCTCAAATTGATGCGGCGGTCGCCGCAGGCGCACCTGTGATTGAATTACACACAGGCCACTATGCTGAACTGGAGCATGAAAAAGATCAGCTCGCAGAATTAGCCAAACTCAAAGATGCCGCTGCCTATGGAACATCTTTGGGTTTGAGAGTGAATGCCGGGCATGGTTTGAACTATCACAACACCCGACCGGTGGCGGCGCTGCAAGATATTCGCGAATTGAATATTGGCCACGCTATTGTGGCCCATGCCTTGTTCGTGGGTTGGGAGCATGCAGTACGGGAGATGAAGTCTTTGATTTTATCTGCCGGGAGTCGAGGCGCGTGATTAGAGGGATTGGAGTGGATTTCGTATCCATTCCGCGTATTGCTGAAATTTGGGAGAAACACGGAGAGCGATTCGCGCGCCGAATTTTGACCGATCTAGAATGGCCCTCCTTTGAAGCGACCCATGCCCCTGCCCGATTGCTGGCCAAACGTTTTGCGGCCAAAGAGGCTTTTTCTAAAGCCTTAGGAACAGGTATACGGCATCCTATGGGTTTTCATTCAGTATCGATTCAACACAATGATTTGGGGCAGCCTCAATTTTGTATTCATGGTGATTTAGCGTCTTATCTTAAAGAAAAGGGTATTGCCCACATGCATGTTTCTCTGAGTGATGAAATAGAATCTGCGGTTGCTTTTGTGGTGTTAGAGGGGAAAAGCGAATGAGTGCGTGGGGCCCAGTCATGATGGATATCAGTGGCGAAACACTGACCGCATCTGAAAGACTCAAACTACAAGACCCTCGAGTAGGCGGTTTAATTCTTTTTACGCGCAATTATCGCAATCGCGATCAGCTAAAAAGTCTGGTCGCTGATATTCGTCATTGTCGCTTCGCTCCTATTCTGATTGCAGTAGATCATGAAGGCGGGAGGGTGCAGCGTTTCCGTGAGGGATTTTCTGCGCTACCCGCCATGGCGACTTTAGGTGAGTTGTACGTTCGGAATCCTGAACAGGCATTGATTGCCGCTCAAGATTTGGGTTTTATCTTGGCACATGAGCTTCTGGAATGCGGTTTAGATTTTAGTTTTACTCCGGTTCTCGATTTAGACTTTGGAAACAGCGCTATCATTGGTCACCGCGCCTTCTCCAGTCAGCCAGAACGCGTTGCGCTCTTGGCTGCTGCTTTGATGGATGGTTTGGAAGAAGCCGGAAGTTGTGGCATCGGTAAGCACTTTCCGGGACATGGGTATGTGCGCGCCGACTCTCATTTAGATTTGCCGATTGATGATCGCGCAATGTCCGAGATAGAAGTGATGGACTTGGTCCCCTTCAAAAGGTTGTCGAAGAAGATGCGAGGCGTGATGCCTGCGCACGTCTTATATGAAAAAATAGATCCTGCTCCAGCTGGTTTCTCTTCTTTCTGGTTACAGGATGTTTTAAGGGCACGGTGCGATTTTCAAGGCGCTATATTCAGTGATGATCTGGCCATGGTGGGTGCCCTGGGTGCTGGAACGCCGGCACAGAGAGCTGAAAGCGCTTTTAGCGCAGGTTGTGACATGGTCTTGCTGTGTAATGACCCTGATTCGCTTGATTTGCTGCTTGAAAATTTAGACGGAGCAAGACCCCCTGCAGGAGCCGCTGAGCGCTTGTCACAATTGCAAGCGCGGAAACCTTCTGGCGATTTGGCTCAGCGTTATGCAACAGCGATTGAACGGCTCAATCAACTGGCTCTAGAAGGGTGGACACAGGCGTGACGCGCAATCATCCTCATCCTGCGCATCATGCTCATGCGGAAGATACGCATGATGATCACAAGCAACACGCTCACAGCCATCACGACCATCCAGACGCTCAAGGCCATCACGGCCATCACAGCCATCACAGCCATCACGACCATTCAGACGCTCAAGGCCATCACGGTCATCACGGCCATCATCACGCACCTCCCTCTGAATTCAGTGCACTTCTTCTCGCCCTGACGCTAACCTTGGGTTTTGCTGGCGTTGAAGCAGTAGGTGGCGTCATGTCAGGTTCTTTGGCATTGATTTCAGACGCCGGTCATATGCTATCGGATGGCTTAGCGCTGGGGATGGCGGCCTTTGCAGCGCAACTCGCTCAACGTCCCCCCAGTGACAAACATAGTTATGGTCTCGTTCGTTCGGAGGTATTGGCTGCGGCATTCAATGCGTTGCTGATGTTGGCTGTAGTCATTGGCATTGCAGTGGAATCGGTATCACGTCTATTGCACCCCACTCCTGTTCAAGGTGGAACAGTGATGGTGATTGCAACGATTGGCTTGTTGGTCAACATTGCAACGGCTTTAGTTTTAGCAAGGGCAGGGGATGGGCTCAATATTCGTGCTGCCATGATTCATGTCATCGGAGACCTCTTGGGGTCAGTGGCTGCTATTCTGGCCGGTGCGATTATTTGGTATACCGGTTGGCTTCCAGCTGATCCCATTCTTTCTTTACTCGTGGTTGCCTCGATTTTGACCTCAACCATTCGCCTTTTAATGGAGAGTATTCATGTGTTGATGGAAGGGGTTCCGCGGAACATTGACCTTCAAATCGTTGGGCGAGGGATGGCTTCTATCAAAGATGTGATGGGTGTTCATGATTTGCATATTTGGACTTTGGCTTCAGGCAAATTAGCCTTGTCGGCGCATATTGAGATTGCGTCACTTGCGCTGTGGCCTCAGGTTTTGCAAAAGTTGAAAAAGCATTTACAGGCCGAATACCGCATCGACCATATCACCCTTCAGCCAGAAAGCCAGCTCGCGATGCCTTCTTTGCGAGAGGGGCAAACGCACATTCCTATTCAGCCCATTTAGAATAAAGTCTGTTCGCTAAAGCACATTAAATCCCTTTAAAGTCAATCGCGTAACAAGCATGTTGCGTCGCACAAATAATGCTTGACATAGGTATGAAAGCAAGTTATTGTGTCGTCATTGTTGCACTGCAACAGGAGGAGCATCCCGCTCTCCGGCGTGCGCATCGGGTCAAACCCGTATAGAGATCACCACTATGAACGCAATGAATCTTCCCGACATGAAAGCGATGTTCACAACCCCTGAGCAAGTCACCGAATTTAACAAGGCTTCATTAGAGACAGCAATGAGCCTCACCAAGATTGCTTTTGATGCAGCGGAGCGCATGATTAGCTTGAACTTAGAAGCAAGCAAAGAAACCTTTGCCGATGTTGCCAAGACTGCTCAAGCACTCTCAAACGTGAAAAACCCTCAAGACTTGACCTCCATGCGCAGCAAAATGGTTGAGCCAGGTGCCGAAAAAGCATTGGATTACTCACGCAACTTATATGAGATTGCTACTGAGACCCAGAAGCAACTCTCCGCGATTTTTGAAGAAAAAACCGCTGAAATGAACAAATCTTTAGCTTCAGCTCTGGATAAAGCCACCAAATCTGCACCTGCTGGTTCTGATGTATTGGTTGCTGGCATGAAAGCCGCAATGACCGCTAGCAATGCTGCGATGGACAACATGACTAAAGCTGCAAAGCAAATGAGTACGATGGCTGAAGCGAACATGAAGGCCACTACCAATGCTGCAACCTCTGCTGTCAAAGCTGCTAAGTCCAAGTAATTTGGAAGGGTGACTTAAAGCGAAAACGGCCTGCCAAGTGAAATCTTGGTAGGTCGTTTTTCTTTATGGCGTCCGCATTATTAAATTTTATTCTTTTGATGGTTGGGTGCGTTCAGTCATCTTGGCGCGACCAAATACATACACGCGGCGACTCATTTCGGCTGCGCCGATCAAGCCGATATGAGTGATGACCAAAATCACTAAGGCTAGGAGTGCCATGACCCAGCGACCATCGCCTGGAACGGTTTCTCTAACGGCAGCATGGTTCTCTAATAAGCTGCGGAACAAATCTCCAGGGCCAGTCAACCTTAAATAGCCTAAACCTAACTCAGTTGAGAGCATTTGAAGGTAAGCCTCATGCAAGGAAGAAAGGTGTTCTTGCCCCGCTTTTTCGGAAGGTTTTTGCACTTCTTTTGGCTTACCCGCATCAGCAGGGTCTTCTGCATACGTTTCACCTGCGACGCTGCTTTCACGTCCCTGGCTGTAAATATCCACTTGCGAGACTTCATCAGCACGCCAAAAACCAATTCGATTTCCTTCTGGATCAAACTTGGGAATTTGCTGGGGCCTTAAACTCCCTGTGCCAACCAGCACTCCGTTGAAATCGCCGGGTTTTGCATCAATACGTGGGCGGTGCGATAGGCTGATCGGTGGGGCTTCATGACCATCTGTGAGCAGCACAAAGGCAGGCTTGCCTGCGAGGGATTTAACCGCTTGAAGTCCTGATTGAATGCCTTTAGCAATTTCACTGGCGCCGGCCCAAGACATACGATTGCTTAAAGTATCTACAGTAGCCTGAAGCTCACGGAAATTTCCACAGACTTCCAGGGGGGCTAATAAAACAAAAGTTCGATACTCATTGAAGATCCCAATTCCGATCTCAGAACCACAGGGTACTTCTTGCAGAAGTTCAGAGATCGCACGTTTTGATTGCTCAAGGCGCGAAACTGTTTCTCCTCGCCACTGACCATCGGGTACCCCCATGCTTTGGGTCACATCCACAACAATGAGAGCGTGCACTAAGTTTTCACCCATCGGGATGGTGGGGCGAAGCAATGCCAAACCAAGGGCGAGTGCAGCAGCAGTTAAGGCCCAGGCTTGCGGGTGCTGAGCCTGAGCACGTAACCATGCCCTGGGGTTAAATCTAGTTGGGGTCATGGCAGGCCAAGGGTAAAACCACGCATGGTCGTCGGCGCGCGTTCTGCACCAATGGGAGGATTACCGCCTTCATTCTCATCTTGGTCTTCTTCTGGTAGAAGACGAAGCGCGCGGTCTAGGTTGTAGCGTGCATCCCAATCTTCAGGATCCGTGCGCAATAGGCTGCGATAGCCTTCTTTGGCCAATTCCACTAAAGGAATGGTTTGGGGGTCAGCCGCAGGGCCCCCCGCGCTGATGGCACGTTTGAGATAGATCGTCGAGGCGTTATAGGCCGCATCCTTAGCGTAGGGATTGTCGGTTTGTTCTTCAATGCGCTTGTAAGCGCTGAGTGCCCCTTCAAAATCTCCCTTCGCATCTAATGCTGCAGCTCTTGCCATCAGTGCTTCAGGCGGCATAGATGTTTCAGGAATGTCTGCCAGTTGATGGTTTTTAATCCTTTCATTCCATATCGTGGCATCGCGCAGTTGCAAAACAGATTGAGCGATTGGGATGGCGACCGTGCAAAGCAAAATGATGGGCAGCCAGGGTTTAAATACTATTTTCAGAGCCATACACGTCTCTCCATGAATTTCGCACCTGCTAAAATAGCGGTGAGCAGGCAGGCCAAGGCAAATAATGGGGGGGATAAGTCTTGTCTTGGTGTCGCATCAGTAATGGTGATGGGGTGTGCCTCTAATCTTCCCACGTCTTCAATTGCACTCTTCAGTGCTTGGGGGTTCTGAGCCTCATAGGGACGATAGGGAATACCCATACCATTAAAAAACTTATGCAAAAAACGCTCGGGTACCGCGTCTTCATTTTCAGTATCGATAGGGCCCGTTAGTGGAGGGCTATAGAATGAGCGAATATAAATCCAATAAATTGAGATGCGGTTACGACGATACAGTTGCGTAAGGTATTTGCGCTGATCAGGCTCGATTTGTCCTCCCCCATCCGAGACCATCAACACAATGCGGGAGCCGGTATAGGTTCGATCAGAGAAGCGTTCTCCCGCGGCTGCAAGTGCGTGGCCAATATCTGTATCCGCTAAACCTCTTCCAACATCGGCGGCGCGAATAGCAGATTGAACAGCAGCGGGTTTGTGAGTGAAATCCAAAGTGGGGATGGCGATATTTGTGAAATCAATCATTGAGAACACATCATTCGGGCGTCCTGCTGAAAATTCAGCAATCATGCGCTTGGCAATTCCCGCTTTAGATTCATTATTCATTTCATCGCTTGTATTTAAACGATTGGTTTCAGGGCCGAATTTTTGATCCATGCTGCGACTGCGATCAAGCAGTAAAACAATTTCTGCACCTTTGCCTATGCGTGGAAAGCTTGTTTCAGGAAGATAGGGTCCAGCAAAAGCCAATACAGTCGCAGTGATGGCGAGCGCTCCTATGAATTGCAGCATCAGTTCTAGTCGATCTGATAAGGGATCTGAAGGCAAGATATTCAAATCACTCCAAATAAGGGGAGTGCGTGTGGGCGTCCAGAAGGGGATCAGAGACAAGGGAAGCAGGAGCAAAGCCCAGGGATGATTCAGCATCATCATGGGCGACGCTTTGCCTCAAACTTTTTCCAAGCACGGACTAAATCACGAACTTGTTTGGGAAAGTTTGAAAGTAATTCTGTCGCGGCTTCTTCGGTTTCTTCTTTGAAGAATAAGCGCTGACTGGTTTCAAAAAAAGCATCTGTCATGGCCCTGAGCGCTTCAGGGGTATGAAGTTGTTCGCAGAATACGGGAACCCCCTCACGGAATAGTCGATAGCCCGCGGTTTGATCAAATGCACGATGCACTGGCTGAGCCAAGGCTTGGGCGCTCTCGATGCTAATCAGCAGACGCGATAGCCGACGAATGTCGCGATGCGCTGAGGCAAATGGTTTGGATTTACGTTTGGAAAAGCGCTGAACAAGGAGAGAAATAATGAGCCATATGCCAATCATGCCTGCTAGGAATAGAAGGTTTTCTAGTAGCGCTTGGGTTTCACCTGTTGCAATGAGTTTGGCTGGGCGCGGAGGCTGTGCATCGGGTAAACCTGTTCTTACCTCTCCCGTATCAAGCGGAGCAGCATCGATGGTCAGACTGGGTAAGGTATCCACAAGGTTCTGTGGGCCTTTGAATTTCAGCGAGATGGGGGGGATGGTGAGCGATCGGATATTGCTGGGGCTATTGATCAGTTGGAAATCGATGGTCAGTTTTCCAATCGCTGAACCATCTGCAAGAGCTTGTTCAGAATAATGTGATGCGCGCACCATAAACCAACCCGCCCGCTTGCCGTTTTTGGGTAAGGATTGTTGATCAAAATGATAGCCTGAAGCGAGACCGATATAGGCGCTCTCAGTAATGACATCGCCTAGCTGATAACCATATAGTCGTGGATCTTCTCTCTCGATCGTGACAGGGGCCTTTGGATAAGCACATTGACTTACAAACAGCAAAGTCATTGAAGCCATGGCAAGGATTGATCTTTTGAAGGCTTGCCTAGAAAAGCGATTAAGCAGCATGGAAATAGTGGGTAATTTCATCAGCATTGAATGCGTTCTCGATCATCAGTGGGGGCCGTCCATGCGCCGCAAATAAACGTGAAAGGGCTTGTTGGTGCTCAAGGAGTGCTTGTTCCCATCTGTCGTGCACCGAGGGTCTTAACCAAATCAAGCGGTGGCGACCCGTTTCACTATCTTGAAGTCGCAATAAACCGCGACCTTGAGGAACTTGGTTCTCGATGGGGTCCCACAGGACAACAGGTATAACATCATGCGCGCGTAAACTGTCGAGCAGGGTTTCTATCATCTCTAGAGGGAGGTGGAAATCAGAAACTAAAAACACCAAAGACCGGCGTTGTGGTAACCAGCGATGTGCTTCTAATAATCCCTTTGCACTTGAACGTGGGGCAGGGCGCACTAGCGCTAAGCGATCTTGTAAATCCAGTACCGCAGATTTACGCAGTGTGGCAGGGAGAAACAGATCTTCACGCACTTGATCATCGCAAGCTATGAAGCTAAACAGATCGCCATTGCGCGTCGTAGACCAGGCTGCCGTGCGGGCAAAATCACACACATTGACCCACTTGTCATGCTTGCCTTGAAAAGTCATCGATGCCGAAAGATCGGCAATCACCACCACTGGAATGGCGCTGCGCTGAGAAAATACCCGTGCCTGCCATTGTTCAAAAGGATCTCGGATGCTTGCGCGAATATCCAAGCGGCGAGGGTCAGCCCCGTCTATTAAGGTCTTGTGCCCAACGAACTCAAATCCCGATCCCATTTGCGTGCTGCGATGCGCGCCAGGTAAATGGCTACGCGCGCGCCAGGTGATTTTGTACCTAAACTCATCCATGTTCTGAATTCTGCTCGCGGCTTTTTTAGGTCATCGGTTTAGGTAATCAGGGTGCTGCTACCTGAGCGAGAATCGCTTTGGTCAGTTCATGGCCTAATTTACCTCTGCGCATTTCATAGACAGGCGTAAAGAAAATTCGATGTGCCATGACCTCATGAAAGACCGCATGGATATCTTCCGGAATCAGAAAGTCTCGCCCCGCTAACCAAGCCGATACGCGCGCTGCTTTCATGAGCATCGCGATACCACGCGGACTTGCTCCTGCTAGGATGAGGTTGGAAATATCTACGCCTGACAAGGAAACACCGAAGGCTTCAGGGTGATGCGTTGCTTCCCAAAGATTCAAGACATATTCTCGAATGGCTGGGCTAGCCGTGACGGTTTCTTGAATAAGATGACCAATACGGTTTAGATCTTCGTAGGGCAATACCCCCTCTTCAACCTTTTCTATCAAAGACTCAGTGTCATGGAACATAGGGTTGAAGGCGAGTGAGGCACGCTGTGTTGGATTGCTTGGGGCCTCGATGGACAACTCAAACATGAAGCGATCGCGGGCAGCAGAGGGAATCTCAAAAGTTTCTTCGCGTTCAACACGATTACGGTCTGCAAATACTTGCAAATGAGGAAAGCGATATTCGCGATTGAAAGCGTTGACCGTACGCTCAGCCATTGCTCTTAACAAGAGTGCGTGAACCTGAGGACGTGCGCGATTGATCTCGTTAAAAAAGAAAGTCGATAATCCTTCGCCATGACGTAAGAGGGGACCGGGTTCTACTTTGGGCCGACCTTCTTCGTTGACATACGTGTAGTAGAGAAGATCATTGGGCATGAGGTCTACGGTACCTTCAACGCGCTCGTAAGCACCGCCTAGTGCACGTGTGACTGCTCGAAGAAGGGTGGTTTTACCAACGCCTACGTCTCCTTCCAGAAGACTGTGCCCCCTAGAAAATAGAGCCGTGATAATGAGACGAATCGCATTGTCTTGACCTACAACGGCTTTTTTTACTTCGTTTTCTGCGCGTGCTGCGCGAGTGCGCCAGCTAGCTAGTAGACCGCTCACATCTTCTGATTCACTCATCAAACTCCATCCTTAATTCTTTTTACTGGGGGATAATTGCTTATCTTATCCCTTAACTTTACCCTAAATCTCATCCATATCGAATAAGTCTGACGATGTCCGTAACGAATACTGCTTTTGATTGTGATTGCCGATTGTGCCCGCGCCTGGCTGGTTTTCTGGATGAGGTGCGAGTACTTCATCCCAGCTACCATGCGCGCCCTGTTGCCCCATTTGGCGATCCTAAGGCCGCATTTTTGGTTGTGGGCTTGGCTCCGGGTATGCATGGAGCCAATCGCACGGGGCGCCCTTTTACGGGCGACTATGCAGGGGTATTGCTCTATGAGGCGCTGTATCGCGCTGGGTTTTCAAATCAAGCACAGGGGAATGAAGTCAATGATGGCTTGGTTCTTTCTAACTGCAGAATCAGCAATGCAGTGAAATGCTTGCCACCGGAAAATAAACCCACCCCAGCTGAAATGCGTCTTTGCAATACTTTTTTAGCGAATGAATTGGCCGCACCGGCGGCGCCACGTGTTGTGCTCGTACTCGGAAAAATTGCGCATGATGCCGTGTTGCTCGCGTTGGGTCTGAAGGCCTCTCGTTTTCCCTTTGGCCATGCCAATCAGGCTGTATTACCCGATGGAAGAATGTTGATTTCTAGTTATCACTGTAGTCGCTATAACACCCAGACTAAACGGCTGACCCCTGAAATGTTTTATGCGGTAATGAATCAGGCGCGTGCAGCAGTAGATGCCCTTCACTCAGTCGAGGTTTAAGTGAGCGAAGCATCCCCATTCGATTTCAAAACGTTTTTGTCTAATCTGCCTGGTTTGCCTGGGGTATATCGGATGATCAATGCGGAAGATATCGTGATCTATGTAGGTAAATCTCGCGATCTTAAAAAGCGGGTTTCTTCCTACTTTCAGAAGCAGCACACCAGTCCACGCACTGCCATGATGGTGAGTCAGATTGCGCGTATTGAAACGATTATTACCCGCTCAGAATCCGAGGCACTGATTCTAGAGAGCAATCTCATCAAAGAGTTGTCTCCGCGCTATAACGTGCTTTTTAGGGATGACAAGACCTATCCCTACATCATGATTACGGGCCAGACTTCACCCCAGATTCGCTACTACCGCGGCACGATAGACAATAAGAACCAATATTTTGGTCCTTACCCGAATGTATGGGCTGTGCGGGATACCTTGGCCCAACTACAAAAAATTTTTCGTTTGCGTACCTGCGAGGACAGTGTATTTCGCAATCGCTCCAGGCCTTGTTTACTGCATCAAATTCGTCGATGTTCAGCGCCCTGCGTAGGAGAAATTTCTCCTGAGGATTACGCCAAGGACGTTTCGCATGCCGTGTTATTTTTAGAAGGCAAAGAAACTGAGATTGTTGCCGATCTGACTGCACGGATGCAGGCGGCTTCAGACGCATTCAATTTTGAGTTGGCGGCTTTGTATCGCGATGAACTGGGTTCTTTACAACATGTGCTCCATAAACAATTTGTGGAGAGTACGGGTGGGCGCGATGCAGATGTGATTGCTGTAGTGCAAGAAGGTGGCGTGCCCTGTGTGAATCTCGTGATGATTCGAGGGGGGCGTCATTTAGGGGATAAAAGTTTCTTCCCCACTCATGCAGATGAGGTGAGCCTTTCTGCTTTGGCAGAGGCCTTTGTTGCGCAACATTATGCTGATAAGCACATTCCCGCTATTGTGGTGTGTGATGCCTTAGAGGATGCAGAGGCCACGGCTGCCTTACTATCCGAAAAAGCAGAACGACACATCAATGTGGTCACGCAACCCCGTTCCGAGCGCCGGACTTGGCTTGAGATGGCATTAAAAAATGCGCGCTACGCATTGATGCAAAAGTCGGCTCAAGACAGTGCCCAAGGTAAGCGCTTAGCAGCAATGCAAGAGGTGCTGGGCTTGCCCGTCGGGCCTACGCGTATGGAGTGCTTTGATATTTCGCATACGATGGGCGAGGCCACCGTGGCTTCCTGCGTGGTGTTTGAGCATGGGGTTCCGGTTAAAGGCGATTATCGCCGATACAATATCTCTGGAATCACTCCAGGCGATGACTATGCGGCGATGCGCGATGTGCTGACGCGCCGTTATCAAAAAATTGCCGCTGGCGAGGGCAAGATGCCAGATGTGGTGTTCATCGATGGCGGGCGAGGGCAGTTGAATGCAGCGATTGGGGTGATGCAGGAAGTAGGCCTAGAAAGCTTGCAACTAGTCGGTATCGCCAAAGGTTTTGAACGTAAACCCGGCTTAGAAGAGTTAGTCTTCCCTGATCGAGAGGAAGGAATGCATTTGCCTTCTGATCACCCCGGCTTACATCTGATTCAGCAGATCCGCGATGAGGCCCATCGTTTTGCCATTACGGGCCACCGCGCCCGCCGCGGTAAAGCCCGTACTAAAACAAGTCTGGATGAAATCGCAGGAGTAGGGGCAAAACGCAGGCAGAAATTAATGATCCGCTTTGGGGGGTTAAGAGGCGTTTTAAGTGCCAGCGTAGATGATTTGGCGAGTGTAGAAGGCATTAGTCCAGAGCTCGCCGAGAAGATCTATCGCGAATTACACCAAGGCTGAGCGATAATAACTGTTATGCCTATGAATTTTCCCCTCGCGCTCACTTGGATGCGCATTCTCATTATTCCCGCTTTTGTCGGGGTTTTTTATTTGCCCACACATTTTATTGGTTTGCAAATGGCGAACGAGATCGCCACGTTGATCTTTGTCTTGGCAGCAATAACGGATTGGCTAGATGGTTATCTTGCGCGTGCTTGGAATCAAACCTCGGCTTTTGGGGCGTTTCTAGACCCGGTTGCCGATAAGCTCATGGTGGCGGCTGCCTTGATCGTATTGGTTCAATTAGGCCGGATTCATGCCGCTGTGGCGATGGTCATCATTGGGCGAGAGATCACCATCTCTGCGTTGCGGGAATGGATGGCACAAATGGGCAAGACACGCAGCGTGGCGGTTTCATGGTTGGGTAAGGTTAAAACCACGGCGCAGATGGTGGCGATCCCCTTTTTGTTATTTGATTCTTCTTTAAGCTTGATTGATTGGCCTTCTGCGCACGAAATCGGTGCACCGCTGATGTGGCTGGCGGCATGGCTAACCCTGATATCGATGATCTATTACCTGCGCGTGGCCTACCAAGACGGCTTTGAAAAGAATTAGGGTTCATTCTGAAAGAATGACGCCTAAACGGTTTGCTTGTGCCTGTGTTGGCTTGACGGTTTTGGATTGTGTCGCTAAGATTGCGGTCTTTCGTGCGGGAATAGCTCAGTGGTAGAGCACAACCTTGCCAAGGTTGGGGTCGCGAGTTCGAACCTCGTTTCCCGCTCCAAATACATGGGGAAAACGGCCAGGTCGTTTTCCCCTTTCATTTTCTGCCCCGGTTGCATTCTCGCTCACCGGTTCCCCATGGCGGGGTGGCAGAGTGGTCATGCAGCGGCCTGCAAAGCCGTCTACGCCGGTTCGATTCCGACCCCCGCCTCCATAACTCTGATGTTTTTTACTGTTTGGCTTAT
>CAIVHB010000171.1 GCA_903905585.1 uncultured Ferrovum sp.
AGGCTTAAGGTTATCTTTGAGAATACCGATGGCTTTGAAATTGCTAGGCAAGATTTGCGCATTCGTGGACCCGGAGAGTTTTTAGGAGCACGACAAAGCGGTCTTCCGATGCTGAAGTTTGCAGACTTAGAAGCCGATATGGTTTTGCTTGAACGTGCTCGTGACTGGGCAGATCGTTTGTTAAAGACTGAGCCTCAAGTCGCTGAACGTCATTTATTAAGATGGTTAGGTCAGCGCAGTGATTATCTGCGCGCCTGATTTAGAATGGTCAACATGAATTCCCTTATCGGACGTCTCCCTTCACCCTGGCCTGAATATTGGCGACTAGCGCGCTTAGATCGTCCGATAGGCATCTTGCTATTGTTATGGCCCACTCTTTGGGGTCTGTGGATCGCTTCCAATGGAATGCCTTCGCTTCATCTTCTGATCGTTTTTATGGGAGGTACCGTATTGATGCGTTCAGCGGGTTGCGTGATCAACGATTATGCAGATCGGGAATTCGATGGGCATGTTGAACGCACCCGTCATAGACCTCTTGCTGCGGGCACCGTGAAACCCATACAAGCCTTATTGCTTGCCATTTTTCTTAGCTTAATCGCATTTGTTTTGGTCTTAAGCTGCAACGCCCTGACTATTTTTTTGTCGTTTCCTGCTGCCCTACTCGCTGCCAGCTATCCTTTTAGCAAACGTTTCTTTCCTTTGCCTCAAGCATGGCTTGGAATCGCATTTGGTTTTGGTATTCCGATGGCGTTTGCTGCCACGCATGGAAATGTCCCAACCTTAGCCTGGGTTCTCTGTGCAGCCAATATGTTGTGGTCTATTGCCTATGACACCGAATACGCCATAGTAGATCGACCCGACGATCTCAAAATTGGAATTCATACTTCCGCGATTCTATTTGGTCGTTTTGATGTTACCGCGATCATGTTGTGTTATCTGGGTGCTTTAATACTTCTCTGTATAGCTGGGCAAATGGCAGGGTTAGGGTTGTTTTGGAACTTGGGTATTGCAATTGCTGCCTGTATTTCGCTTTATCATGGCTGGCTGATTAAAGAGCGAAATCGTTTACTTTGCTTTAAAGCCTTCCTACATAACAATTGGTGGGGAGCCTCAATTTTTATTGGTCTTGCTCTCGATCGCAGTTTTTTCCTTTAAGCAGGCCGACACACTCAAGGACCTTTCATGCGTTACAACGATCTTCGTGACTTTATTCGCCAGCTTGAATCCTTGGGCGAACTGCGCAGAATTTCCACTGAGGTCTCACCCAATTTGGAAATGACGGAAATTTCAGATCGGGTATTACGACGAGAAGGACCCGCACTCCTTTTTGAACGTCCAACTGGATATGACATTCCCGTATTGGCTAACCTATTCGGAACCGTGCGAAGAGTGGCACTAGGGATGGGAGAAGATGGCCCAGAGGCTTTACGCGAGGTGGGCAAACTTTTGGCCTTCTTAAAAGAACCCGAACCCCCAAAAGGCCTCAAAGACGCTTGGGATAAGCTCCCAGTATTGCGCCAAGTGTTAAATATGGCGCCTAAAGAGCTACGTTCAGCGCCCTGCCATGAAATCGTGATTGAAGCAAAGGATGTAGATTTGGGCAGTATGCCAATCCAAACTTGCTGGCCCGGCGATGCTGCCCCTCTCATCACGTGGGGTTTAGTTGTCACGCGCGGCCCTAATCGTAATCGGCAAAACTTAGGTATTTATCGCCAGCAAGTCATCGGGCGAAATCGCACCATTATGCGTTGGCTCGCGCATCGGGGCGGAGCACTTGATTTCCGCGATCACCAACTTTCTCATCCTGGTCAACCTTTCCCCGTAGCAGTCGCTTTGGGAGCAGACCCCGCCACCATCTTAGGAGCCGTTACACCTGTTCCTGACTCATTATCTGAGTACCAATTCGCAGGCTTGTTACGCGGATCTAAAACAGAGGTAGTGAAGTGCCTTGGTAGTGATTTACAGGTTCCTGCCAGTGCTGAATTCGTTTTAGAAGGACATATTCACCCTAACGACATGGCACTTGAAGGACCTTTTGGCGACCACACCGGTTACTACAACGAGAAAGATCATTTCCCGGTATTCACCATTGACCGAATCACTCATCGTCGTCAGCCGATTTACCACAGCACCTATACCGGAAAACCTCCCGATGAACCTGCAATTCTGGGGGTAGCTTTAAATGAGGTGTTCGTTCCTCTTTTGCAAAAACAGTTTCCTGAGATCGCAGATTTCTACCTGCCTCCGGAAGGCTGCTCTTACCGCTTGGCTGTGGTCAGCCTACGCAAACAATATCCGGGTCATGCCAAGCGCGTCATGTTTGGGGTGTGGAGTTTTTTACGCCAGTTCATGTATACCAAATTTATCATCGTGACCGACGATGACATCAATATCCGGGATTGGAAAGAAGTGATCTGGGCAATGACTACCCGTGTTGACCCAGCTCGCGATACGCTGTTGGTGGAAAATACCCCCATTGATTACCTTGACTTCGCAAGTCCGGTATCTGGCTTGGGATCCAAGATGGGAATAGATGCCACCAACAAGTGGACAGGGGAGACCCATCGTGAGTGGGGAACAGCAATTCAAATGGATCAGGCAACCAAGGCGCGTGTGGATGCAATGTGGGCTACTCTGAACCTAGATTAACTACTTGGGCACTGTCCGGAGGCCATACCCAGTAACTATATTGAGTAGTTTAGAATCGGTACTTTAGGCCAATGGTGAGAAGATCCACTTCTCCATCTCCCGGACGCAAGGAAGTACCGAGGTGATACCGATCCCAACCACCTTGCAGACGCAAGCTGCTGTTTACGTCATAGCGTAATCCCATGCCATAGGTTGGGCGATAGGCCGACTCGCCACCCAATTTGTACCCATTATTGCTTGGATCAATTTCTGCACTATTAAATGCGCCAATGCGACCCGTCACGCCAAATTTGTCACCCATTACCCATGTTTTTGAGCTGGTTAGGCGAAAATCTTTAGATCCATAAGTGCTTTTGTTACCTGAACCGGCAATCAAATCGGTTCTATCCAAATTGAGCAACATATCTGCTCTAGCTGCCCAAGGTGCAGCATTTACCCCTCCAAACCAGCCAATATCTCCAGCCATAGACGAGGAGACGAGTCCAAGGCCTAAGGCGAGTAATAGTGCTGCGGATGTTGAACGGCTAAAAATCATTTTTGAGCTTATATGTCTTGTTTGGAAGTTTTAGGGCAAAGTGGGTCACGGTTACATTTGTATATTATGGCAAATAAGTTTGTCGCTGGGGCGAGGTATTTGTATCAATTTCCTTCAATTGCACCCAATTTAATATTGCCTCTTGCAGAATCTGAACTCGGTCAGTGTTGGTATGCTCAACCATGCACACCACTGTGGTGAGTTCACCATTTACCCCTACATGGAACCCAGCCAACGTTCTTACGCCATCTAGCCGCCCAGTTTTGAGATGCCATTGCAGCCTATCGGCCCTTACTAAAAACCGTTTCTGCAAAGTACCCATTTCGCCCGGAATAGGGAGCGAATCCAAGAAACTGGAGAAAATCTCTTCCTTGCTTATGGTCATCAAAAACCCAGCAAGATGGCCGGCACTCATGACTTCTTTATGAGAAAGACCCGATCCATTTTCAATGACCAACTCTGGGAACTCTAAATTGCGGGATTTCAACCATTTCTGAATAACTTGTGCGCCATCTTCTGCTCTTGCTGGAAGCACTCCATTTTCTGCCGCCAGGTTCATCAGTAGCGTTCGTGCTGCTACGTTATTGCTGTATTTATTGATATCTCGAACCATCCGCTCCAATGGACGAGAAGGATAGCGAATACTTACTTTTGCGTAAGAAGGCGCTGGCCCTTCACTGACTTCAGATTGATTGGATAGACCCAACTGCTTCATCGCCAGTCTCATAGACCATGCCAATTGTTTTCTTGGACTCAGTGGTGCTCGGTGAAGCACGGCTTCAGGGCAGTGACTCGGCCAATTCCCTATCAGATTCAGTTTTTCTTGCTGTCCCTCCTGCGGAATGAGATGCAATCCTTCATCCCAATCTTTCTGACAGGGTGTCCGCTTAAGCCTATTTAAGGAAGAGGAGCTTACAACCTGGAATGGAGGGTCAACTTCTATACGACCTTGATGATTCTCAGGTAGCCGCACTTCCACTGCTGAATATCCAATACTCAGTGCATCGGGAGCAATGCCAGACAGACTATCAGGAGCAACATCAATTCCAGAATTTAACTGGTTTTCTTGCATAAATCGCCGACGATCAACGACGATAGATTCTTTTACTGCATGCACACCCTGACTTTGTGCTTGTTTTAGCAGCTCCAAAAGATCTGAGTACTGAAATCCGCTGTCACCTCCCCCCCTTAGCGCCACAGACCATTGCCCTGGATGACGCGGATTAGGGTCTGCCAGAAAATCTGTATGGAATCGAAACTGCGGCCCCAACTGTTGTAGCGCCACAAAGGTCGTCAATAACTTCATGACCGATCCTGTTTTTCTCGGCAGACCCTCATTCAGGGCCAGCAAAGTCTCACCGCGCGATCCTTTCACAACGACAGAAATGGCTGACAGCGGAATGCCTGCCTCTGCAGCCGCGCGCTCAATCGCTACCGGCCAAATCGGCTCTAACTGACTCTGCTGAGCGGGAGTCCGCAGCGCCAAAAGACCCACAACAAGCCCTGAAGCCAAGCAAAACCAAAAATTTAAGCGGATCAAAGCGTGCTTCCCCTTGAAATCGGACGTGTGTGCCCGTATATTATTAGCACTCGCTCTTAATGAGTGCTAATAACGTTTTAAACTAATCTTTTACTTAAACAACCTTAGGAGTCTTAAGAATAATGAAGATCCGTCCTTTGCATGACCGAGTGATCGTCAAGCGCCTCGAAGAAGAGCTAAAGACCGCTTCCGGAATCATCATCCCCGATAATGCTGCTGAAAAACCCGATCAAGGCGAGATTATGGCCGTTGGAACGGGCAAAGTCTTGGATGACGGCAAGGTTCGCCCCCTAGAAGTGAAAGTTGGCGACCGTGTTTTATTCGGCAAATACTCCGGCCAAACCGTCAAAGTAGACGGCAAAGAGCTGCTGGTGATGCGCGAAGAAGACATCATGGGTGTAGTCGAAGCCTAATTCAAATCTACTGTGCCAGCGATTGAGCTGGCCCAATCTGGAGAAATTAACATGGCTGCAAAAGAAGTTCGTTTTCACGATAGCGCACGTTCGCGCATGGTTGTTGGCGTAAACATTCTCGCCGACGCAGTTAAAGTCACCTTAGGCCCCAAAGGCCGTAACGTAGTACTAGAGCGTTCTTTCGGCGCTCCCACCATCACCAAAGATGGCGTATCGGTAGCAAAAGAAATTGAATTGAAAGACAAGTTTGAAAACATGGGCGCGCAGATGGTTAAGGAAGTCGCTTCCAAGACCTCCGATGTAGCCGGTGATGGCACTACTACAGCAACCGTATTGGCTCAAGCCATCGTAAAAGAAGGCATGAAGTACGTTGCTGCTGGCATGAACCCCATGGATTTGAAGCGCGGTATCGATAAAGCAGTTGAAGCCATCACGGGCGAACTGAAGAATCTATCCAAGCCCTGCACCACCAATAAAGAGATTGCCCAAGTGGGTTCCATCTCCGCTAACTCTGACCATTCCATCGGCGACATCATCGCTGAAGCCATGGACAAAGTAGGTAACACTGGCGTCATCACCGTTGAAGACGGTTCTGGCCTACAGAATGAGTTGGACGTGGTTGAAGGTATGCAGTTTGACCGCGGCTACCTCTCTCCTTACTTCATCAATAACCAAGAGCGTCAAATCGCTTTATTGGAAGAGCCTTTCATCTTGTTGCACGACAAGAAAATTTCCAACATCCGTGACTTGCTGCCCGTATTGGAGCAAGTTGCAAAAGCAGGCCGCCCCCTATTGATCATTGCTGAAGATGTTGAAGGCGAAGCCTTGGCTACCTTGGTTGTGAACAATATGCGCGGCATTCTGCGCACTTGTGCAGTCAAAGCACCAGGCTTCGGTGATCGCCGTAAAGCCATGCTTGAAGACATTGCCATCCTGACTGGCGGCACCGTGGTTGCAGAAGAAGTGGGCTTGACCTTAGAAAAAGTTACCTTGGAACACTTGGGTCGTGCTAAGCGCATCGAAGTTGCGAAAGAAGACACCACCGTGATTGATGGCGCCGGCAGCGAAGACACCATCAAAGGTCGCGTTTCTCTGATCCGCAAACAAATCGAAGAAGCCACCAGTGATTACGACCGTGAAAAACTGCAAGAGCGTTCAGCTAAATTGGCTGGCGGTGTTGCTGTGATCAAGGTTGGCGCTGCAACTGAAGTCGAGATGAAAGAAAAGAAAGCCCGCGTAGAAGATGCCTTGCACGCTACCCGTGCAGCAGTTGAAGAAGGGATTGTGCCTGGTGGTGGCGTAGCACTCTTGCGTGCAAGCACTGTGTTGACCAACTTGAAAGGCGCAAATCCTGATCAGGACGCCGGGATCAAGATTGTTGCTCGCGCCATTGAAGAGCCGCTTCGTCAGATCGTTGCCAACTGCGGTGATGAGCCCTCAGTAGTCGTCAACAAAGTATTGGAAGGCAAAGGTAACTATGGTTACAACGCAGCGACCGGCGAGTATGGCGATTTGGTCGCCACCGGTGTTGTCGATCCCACCAAAGTAACCCGCTATGCCTTGCAAAACGCAGCAAGTATCGCTGGTTTGATGCTGACCACCGATGCCATGATCGCTGAGTTGCCCAAAGAAGATGCGCCTATGGGCGGCGGTGGCGGTATGGGTGGAATGGGTGGCATGGGCGGTATGGACATGTAAAACCCCTACTTCGGCAGCACGCGCCGAAGTCGAGAGGGTTCACCTAGAAAAAGGTTCTGCATCGAAAGGTGCAGGACCTTTTTTGCTGCAGCGCACATAGCAACATATTGGCGCCAAAGGCTTTTTAATCATCTAAATGACAATGTACAGGCTGCTGAACCTCTGCTAGAGTAAGTTTGAGCTATGTTTATTGATGTGTTTATCAATCACATTTTAAGCAGCCCTAAAACAACGATAGGTGGAGTAAAAATGAGTGATCAAATCGTGGCCAAGATCAAGGCCAACCCCAAGTATCAGCATCTAAAAAGCACCCGAACTGGTTTGGGTATGTTACTGAGTATTTTGATGCTGATTGTTTACTATGGCTTCATTGCGCTAGTAGCTTTCAACAAGGATTTTCTTGGTACCCCCATTGGTGCGGGCGTTACCTCAATTGGGATCCCGATGGCCTTAGGCGTCATACTCTTTACAATTGCCGTAACCGCAATTTATGTGCGCCGTGCGAATAGTGAGTTTGACAAGCTAACCGCCGAAATTCTCGAGGAGGCAAAGTAATGATCTCTCGTTTACTGGCTCGTATCTCCCCCAGTTTGGCTTTTCTCTCCCCCGCGGTTCTTGCTGCAGGCCCAGATCTTGGCGTAGTTGAAAAACAGGCCGTCAATCAAACCGCTATCATCTTGTTTGTAGCTTTTGTCGCGATCACGCTTTGGATTACTAAGTGGGCGGCCTCTCGCACCAAATCCGCTTCAGATTTTTACACTGCAGGGGGTGGCATCACTGGCTTTCAAAACGGCTTAGCAATTGCAGGTGACTACATGTCGGCTGCTTCTTTCCTGGGTATTACTGCTGCGGTCATGACCGGGGGTTTCGATGGTTTACTTTACTCCATTGGATTCCTGGTTGGTTGGCCTGTCATCACCTTCTTGCTAGCAGAGCGCCTGCGTAATTTAGGTAAATTTACCTTCGCTGACGTAGCGGGTTACCGATTCAAACCGGGTCCCATTCGTGCCTTTGCCGCTACGGGTACTTTGGTTACCGTCCTGTTTTATCTCACAGCACAGATGGTTGGTGCAGGCTCGCTCATCAAACTGTTGTTCGGTCTTGATTACTGGATGGCGGTAGCGATTGTGGGCGGTTTAATGATGATTTATGTGTTGTTTGGTGGAATGACGGCCACAACATGGGTACAAATCATTAAGGCCTGCATGCTGCTGTCCGGTGTGACTTTCATGGCATTTATGGTCATGTCTCACTATGGCTTTAGTTTTGAGGCCTTATTTGCTGCAGGTGTTCAGGTTAAAACCCAATTAGCCACAGCAGCAGGTAAAACACCAGAAGAGGCGACAAAGGCAGGTTTGGCGATCATGAAGCCGGGGGGATTTGTTAAAGACCCCATTAGCGCCATCTCCTTTGGTATGGCTTTGATGTTCGGAACCGCAGGTTTACCCCATATCTTAATGCGCTTTTTCACGGTACCTGATGCCAAAGAAGCGCGTAAATCTGTGTTGTGGGCCACCACCTGGATTGGCTACTTCTACATCTTGATCTTCATCATTGGTTTCGGTGCCATCACGATGGTCCTAAGTGACCCCACCATGCTAGACGCCAAGGGCGCACTGAAAGGGGGCCCTAACATGGCTGCGGTGCTGGTTGCCAAGAGTGTTGGAGGTGATGTGTTTTTCGGCTTCATCTCTGCCGTTGCTTTTGCAACGATTCTAGCCGTGGTGGCGGGTTTAACCTTGTCTGGTGCCTCTGCTGTTTCTCATGACCTGTATGCAACCCTAATGAAGGGCAACAAGGCGGATAGTGCGAGCGAATTGCGTGTCTCCCGTATCGCTACTGCCGTACTTGGTTTGATTGCTGTGTTGTTAGGAATTGTTTTCGAAAAGCAGAACGTTGCCTTTTTGGTTTCACTGGCATTTGCTGTGGCTGCATCCGCTAACTTCCCTGTGTTGTTGCTCTCTGTCTTATGGAAGGATTGCACTACCAAGGGTGCAGTAGCGGGTGGCTTTGTGGGTCTAGTCACTTCAGTAGGGCTCACCATTATTTCTCCTGCAGTTTGGGAGGCAGTATTGATGAACCCTAAGGGATCGGCTCCTTTCCCTTACACCTCTCCTGCCTTGTTCTCTATCAGTGCTGCCTTTTTGGTGATTTACATTGTCTCTAAACTCGACAATAGCCAGCAGGCTGCTTCAGAAAGAGACGCTTTCGAGGCACAGCAAATCCGTGCGGAAACAGGCTTTGGCGCTGAAGGTGCTTCGGGTCACTAATCGTGTGACTTGCACCACGTAGCTAAAAAAAGCGCGCCTGAACAGCGCGCTTTTTTTTCTCTCCCCTTATACTCCTAGGCTAAATACGAATTGCTGGAGCCAACAGGATGCATGCAACACCCTCGGACAACACCCCAAACACTGACAAAATCTGGTCTGGCCGCTTTGCCGTGCCCATTGCTGAATCAGTTAAACGCTATACGTCTTCGGTTTTTTTTGACCTGCGCCTAGCTGAATTTGATATTCAAGGATCCCGCGCGCATGCTGCCATGCTTGGCAGGGTGGGGCTCATTACTGTTGATGACCTTAACTCTATCGAAAACGGATTAAACCAGATCCTTGAAGAAATTCAGACCGGAAAATTTGAATGGAAACTGGATGATGAGGATGTTCACCTCAACATCGAACGCCGTTTGACCTTACTTATTGGCGATGCCGGCAAGCGCTTGCACACTGCTCGCTCCCGTAATGATCAAGTAGCAACGGATATTCGGCTTTTTTTGCGCTCTGCCGTTGACAGCATTGTGGCTCAATTAGGTAAGTTGCAATTGGCCTTGCTCGATTTGGCAGAACAACATACCGATACCATCCTACCCGGCTTCACGCATTTGCAGGTTGCTCAACCGGTTTCACTAGCCCACCACCTCATGGCTTATGTAGAAATGTTTGAACGCGATCGAGAGCGATTAAAAGACTCCAGAAAGCGAATTAACCGCCTCCCTCTAGGTGCCGCCGCACTGGCTGGAACCGGCTATCCCATAGATCGTGAGTGGGTAGCCAAGGAACTGGGATTTGATGGAGTATGTTTGAATTCCTTAGACGCTGTTTCTGATCGCGATTTTGCCATTGAATTTTGCGCCGCTGCGTCGTTGATCATGACTCACATCTCCAGGCTTTCCGAGGAAATCATTCTCTGGATGAGCCCCCGGTTTGGCTTTCTTCAGGTAGGCGATGCTTTTTGTACCGGTTCGTCCATCATGCCTCAAAAAAGAAATCCTGATGTACCTGAACTTGCCCGAGGCAAAACAGGGCGAGTACATGGTCATTTAATGGGCCTGCTCACCCTGATGAAGTCACAACCTTTGGCATACAACAAAGATAACCAAGAAGATAAGGAGCCCTTGTTTGATACTGTCGATACCCTGGGCGACACCTTGGAAATATTTGCTGAAATGCTCAGAGATGTTCAGGTTAATAAAGATGCTATGCGCGATGCGGCTAAGCAGGGATTTGCCACGGCTACCGACCTTGCAGATTACCTAGTTAGAAAGGGACTTCCATTCAGGGATGCGCATGAGGCTGTTGCACGCGCCGTAAAAGCCGCTGAGGATGCAAGGTGTGATCTATCCGATCTTTCCTTACCTGCTCTTCAAGCGTTTTCAAATCTGATCCGTGACGACGTGTATGCAGTTTTAACACTAGAGGGCTCCTTATCTAGCAGAACCTCTCTGGGTGGAACAGCTCCTGTTCGCGTTAAAGAGGCTATTCAAGCAGCCCGCATTCGCCTTTCATAGGCCACCTTAATTCCACGCGCCTATCTGTCTTCAGGCAGATAGGTTGAGCGGGGCAGATGAGTACGGCAGAGTTCTCGGCTTTCAGACATGCTGAGTCGCTCCCCATACCATTCACAGTGATATGCCCGAGCACTCCTACGCGACCAATGAATGCAGGTCTCGCAAGTACCGAAGTTACTGCCACCAGCTTGATCCTGGATACGGAATAAGGTGTCTCTCAGAGCAGAAACTACTGTACGAATTCTATTTGCACTCAGATCCCGTGTTGAACTTCGCCATAACTCGTGAAGGCCACTCACTCGCAACATCTCTTCGCCCTCTGACGATAATCGAAGTCGAACAACTCGACGATCTTCTCCGTCTTGGTAACGCTCAATAAGATTATTGCGGTCTAAGAGCAGCAGGCTCTGAGATACCGTACCTTTAGTTAAACCCAGATATTCTGCGAGTGCTTGCGGGGTATTGCTGAAACGATTGGCCTGAGCCAAGTAAATCATGGCTTGCAAATGAACAACCTGAAGGCCTGATTCACCTCCTACACGTCGCATATCAGAGCGCAGTAAATTACCCAGACGATCCAGAATACCCAGCAAGGTAAGCGGGTCTTTCAACATGATTTATGCCTCCTAACAGGCGATATCACGGAATTTAAAATATCATAAATTGATATCGAGTCGATACTATCTTAAATTCGAACTCGTAACACAGGCTATTTTGAACTTATATCACGTCTAGGATTTGTGCGAAAACGTTTGCCCCACAAGGGTTTTCAGCTAATTCAAGATTACCATTCTTGCTCATCATATTAAAGCTACATGGTATAGTTTGGCAAAATGATGAGGTCCTCCCCATGAATTATCGCCACTTACTTCTTTCAGCATTTGTCGTTTTTTTCCTTCAGGCGTGCGGCCTTAAAGGCCCTTTGGTGCTTCCTCCCACAACCAGCAAGCTCGCCACACAGAACCAAAACGCTGACCATACATGCATCCCTCTTTGCAGCATGCATGGCAACCAAGAAGATCGCCAATGAAACTTCCTCCAAGCAAACCCATTGAACTTCTGAGCGGAAATGACACTTCAGGCTTTCAAGTTGAGCAGGTTTCCCTGGCCTCTATCGCAGAAGAGTTTGGCACCCCCTGCTACGTTTACTCTCAGTCCGCCATAGAAGCCGCATGGAGGGAATTCACTACCCACCTAGCACCGCTTTCACCCATGATTTGTTTTGCGGTCAAAGCCAACCCTAATCTAGCCATCCTCAATCTTTTAGCCGGTCTAGGGTCCGGTTTTGATATCGTTTCTGGCGGAGAACTCGCTCGAGTGATCGCTGCCGGAGGTTCTCCTAATAAGGTGGTTTTTTCAGGTGTAGGTAAAAGCGTTGCGGAGATCGAGTTTGCCCTTCACTCCTCAGTGTTTTGCTTCAACGTAGAATCTGAAGCAGAGCTAGATCGTATTCATTCTGTCGCGCATCGTCTCGGCGTGAAAGCCCCTGTTTCATTAAGGGTAAACCCAGATGTAGACGCACACACCCATCCCTATATCGCTACGGGTCTTAAGGAGAGTAAGTTCGGGGTAGCCTGGGAGAACGCATTAGAACTTTATGAGCATGCCTCAAAGATGTCCCATCTCACCATCAAAGGCGTGGACTGCCATATAGGCTCTCAGATAACCGATCTTTCCCCTTTCGGTGAGGCCTTAGATCGCTTACTTAACTTGGTTGAGCGCCTTACAGCAACAGGGATTCATATCAGTCATATCGACGTTGGTGGCGGAATAGGAATTCAGTACCAGGATGAAATCTCGCCCCAAATGGCTGACTACGCAAAGATCCTAATTGATCGCTTACGCGGCAGAAAAGAACAGCTTGTATTAGAACCAGGACGCAGAATTGTAGGCAACGCAGGCCTACTGTTAACTCGCGTGGAATACACAAAAACCGCCGGGAACAAACGTTTTGCTTTAGTTGATGCGGCTATGAATGACCTCATGCGTCCTGCACTTTATGAAGCCTGGCATGAAGTAGTGGCCGTCAAAAAAGAAGGCAACGAGCAACGCTTCGATATTGCCGGCCCCGTATGCGAAAGCGGAGATATTTTGGCTCGGGATAGGATGCTTGAAGTCCATGAAGGAAGCTTGCTAGCCATTCTCAGCGCAGGCGCATACGGTAGCTCTATGTCTTCCAATTACAATACGCGTCCACGTCCGGCTGAGGTCTTGATCGATGGTGCGAAGTCATCTTTAATCAGAAGTAGAGAGACGCTTTCCTCACTTTGGGAAGATGAAATCATTCCAAAGTGAAACTGAGTAAGCAACATTTTTTATCCCGCCCGCCGTATCGTATCGAGTCGATACTATTTATTGAATAGCACATGCAAATAACATCAAAAAAATGTAAAAAATACGTCACTTGACAAAACATTATGTCCTAGAATTCCCGCACCACAGCCGCATCTGCGGAAAATTGTCCAGCTCACAAACTGGCCATTCCGAAGGTATGCGTCTCGTTGGAAGCGCCTCACAGAGTGGCGCGACGAGTAGCAATACTTTCCTCTCACTTTAAGGAGTTATGAATGGCAACTAGCCCAAAGAAGTCACCCGCTAAGGCAGAAAAAAAAGCCTCAGCGAAACCTGCAGCCAAGGCTGCTAAAAAGGCCGTTAAGGTCGCAAAGAAGGCTGCACCTGCTAAAAAGGTAGTAGCTGCCAAAAAACCCGTTGTGAAGAAAGCTGTAGCAGCCAAGAAGCCTGTTGCTAAGAAAGCGGTTGCGGCCAAGAAGCCTGTCGCTAAGAAAGCAGTTGCTGCTAAGAAGCCCGTCGCGGCTAAGAAGCCTGTTGCCAAGAAAGCGGTTGCCGCTAAGAAGCCTGTCGCTGCTAAAAAGCCTGTCGCCAAGAAAGCAGTTGCCGCTAAGAAG